>NZ_JAFCSZ010000006.1:0-200009 GCF_049895765.1 Caulobacter sp. DWR1-3-2b1 | reverse complement strand
ACCGGGATCGGGAAGAGTTGGCTAGGCTGCGCTCTCGGGCACAAGGCCTGCCGCGACGGGCGATCGGTCTTCTATCAGCGCGTGCCGCGGCTGTTCGAAGCCCTGGCCCTCGCCCGTGGTGACGGCCGTCACGCCCGCATGCTCAAGACCCTCGCTCGGGTCGAGCTGCTGATCCTCGACGACTGGGGCTTGTCGGTTCTCACCCAGGGCCAGCGCATCGACCTGCTGGAGATCCTCGAAGACCGAAACGGCCGGGGATCCACCATCGTCACCAGCCAGGTTCCCGCCGACCAATGGCACGAGGTCATCGGTGATCCGACCCTCGCCGACGCCATTCTCGACCGCCTCATCCACAATGCCCACCGCCTCACCATGACTGGAGAAAGCATGCGCAAGATCACTGGCCGCCGCGCCCTTGACGCAGACCAAAACCCCTGACTCCATAGCCGCCGTCGGTCAGGCTCCAGACCGCCCACGATCACGTGGAATCGGCGCCCACCATCGCCTGGAATGGGCGCCCACGATCACTGGAATGCGCACAGGTGCAAACCTCAAGGCGCGCTACTGCCGCCACCTGGACACCAAGGACTGGTCAGCGTTCGCGGGCCTGTTCGCGGAAGACGTCGTCATCGACACGACGGCCGCGGGCGGTCCTCGCATGGAGGGGCGCGAAACGGCTGTCTCCCGCATACGCGCTTCGCTGGACGCCGCGACCACCGTCCATCAGGTGCACTCACCGGAGATCGAGATCGACGGGAATGAGGCGCGGGCTGTGTGGGCAATGCAAGATCGGGTGGCCTGGCCCAATGGTCGCAAGCTCGACGGCGCGGGCCACTATCACGAACGCTACGTCCGCGAAAACGGCGAATGGAAGATCGCCGAGTCCAGATTGACACGCCTGTATGTGGAGATGCAGCCGTCAGGCTGAGCCGACTGTCCATCCCGAAGGCGGGCGCTCCTTGCCCCAGTCCTCGCGGCTGCGCCTCACCTTCTCGACCGCCTTGGCCCAGAACGCGGGATTGTCCGCCAGCAACTTGATGTCGAAGTTGTTCGATCCTCGAAACTCCAGCACCTCGACGCCCTCGGCGCCCGGCACATAGCTGTAGGGAACGTCGGCGCCGACGAAGAAGCCGTCGCCGCGACCAAGCTCCTCTGTCCCGATCCGCAAGGAGCCGGCGAGGATGTAGTAGAGGCAATCGACGTTGTGAGTATGCCTGGGCAGCGGAAAGCCGCTCTTGAACCACGCATGGGTCAGGCTCAGTCCCGCCATCTCGAACAGCAGGCGCACGGTCGTGCCTTCCAGCATGCCGGCATCGACGGCCGCCACCGCGCCGGCCATTTCCGTCTCTGTCGGCATGCCCTGGGACATGATCCCGCTCTGCTCGAAATCCCGGGATTGGGCCGCGCGAAAGAGTGCGAAACGAGGCGGAGCAGAGACGGCGGCGGTCATGGAAATCTCCCTGCGAAACACCGCGCAAGGGTGCTGCAGGCCTCACGGTCGGTCAACAACGCCGCAGCGATATGGGTTTGGCGCTCTGCCGCTCACGGCGATGATAGGGTGCCTTAAACCGGAAGAGAGTGGAATGAGCCTGCACACGACCATCCATCTTCACAACGTCCCCGCAGGCCAGGAGGTGGACTATGCAAAATGGTTCGACGGCAAACACGTGGAGGATCTGGGACGGCTTCGCGGCTTCGTCTCGGCGGATCGCTATGAGGTGACGCGCGAGCAGATCATGCCCGACATTCCCCAGCCGTGGCGGTTCATGAGCGTCTACGAGTTCGACTATTCCGCGCCGGAGATTGACCTGCCAGCGCTGGGACCCTTGCTTGCCGAGGCGCGCGACGCCGGGCTGATAGATGACAGCGGCGAGACCGAACGCATCCACAGCTACGCTATGTATTCTGATTGGGTTTCCAGCCCTAACCACCAGAAGGACAAGCCGTTTTCCGGTGTCAGCATTATTCTCGCCAACTTCGTGGCGGGGCGCGAAGCCGAGTATCACGAGTGGTACAACAGGGTGCACGGACCCGAGGTGTCGCGCGTTCCCGGCAAGGTCGCGATGAAGCGCGGTCGCCTGTCGCCAGTGCAGATCGAGCCGAAGCGATACTGCCCGGGCAGCGACCTGGTTTTCTGCGCCCAGCAGACCGACGACCTGCTTTTCACGGTCAAGGACTTCAGCGCCCGCGCTCGCGGTGTCAGCCCCAGCGGCGTGGCCTTCCAGGACCGCTCGTCGGCCGGGTCCTTCGCCCGCACGGTCCACTATTTCAGCAAGGTCAGCGGGGCCGAATTCTGGCCCGGCGGTGTCGCCTACAATGGCGATCTCTCAGTCTATCCGGCCGATTTCGCGCGACCCGCTGGCTGAGCTCCCGAACCATCGCTGACGCGATACGCGCCCCTCTTGTCGCGAGCGGGGAGGCGGGCGCAGTTAGCAGCAACAACAACCAAGACAGTAGGGCGGATCGTGGGCAAAATCGTCGTTGTGACCGGAGCGGGCGATGGTCTCGGCCGAGCGCTGGCCAGGCGTCTGGCCGCCGATGGCGATACCGTGGTGCTGCTCGGCCGGACGCTCTCCAAGGCCCAGGCCATCGCCGATGAACTGGGCGCGCCGCACTTTGCGGTCGAATGCGATGTCTGCGATCCGGACAAGGTCCGTGCGGCCTTCGCGAAAATCGCCGAACGCCACGCCAAGATCGACGTGCTGATCAACAACGCCGGAATCTTCGAACCCTTTACCCTGGCTGACGCCAGCGACGCGCAGGTGCTTGGCGCGCTGAACACGAACCTGGCCGGCCCCATCTTCTGCGCACGCGCCGCCCTGCCGCTGTTCGGCGGCAGCGGGCACATCATCAACGTGACGAGTGAGTCCGTGAACGTGCGGATGCCGATGCTGTGGATGTATGCCGGCGGCAAGGCGGGGCTGGAGTTCATGTCCGACATGTGGGCGCGCGAACTGGAAGCTGATGGCGTGCGCGTCACGGTGGTCCGCGCAGGACAGATGATGGACGAGACCAAGACGGCGCCGGCTTGGCCGATGGACGTCGCCATCCGCTTTGCGCAGGAGAACGCCAAGGTCGGTCTCAATCTGCGTGAGCGCCCGATCTCGCAATACAATTCGGTCACCGACGCGTTCCGCGCGGTGCTCGATACGCCGGCCGACCTCCACATCGGCATGGTCACGCTCAGCGGTCGCAAGCGCTGAACCCGCCGATCAGTATCGAATTCGATAGAAAGACCATCACCATGACCAGCCTCCCCGATGCGAAGCTCTTCATCGACGGTGTTCTGCGCGACGCCGAAGGCGGCAAGACCTTTGACGTCATTGGTCCTTGGACCGGCAAGCCGGTAGGCCGGGCGGCAGACGCCTCGGCCGCGGACGTGGAAGCAGCGATCATCGCCGCGCGTCGCGCCTTTGACGACACCGATTGGTCGACCAACATCGAAAAGCGCGTGGCCCTGGTCACCAGGTTGCGCGAGCTGTTCGAAGCCAACAAGGACCGCCTTTCGGACCTGGCCCGGATCGAGGCCGGCGCCGCTTGGGGCGCGGTCGGCAGGGCGCACGTCGACATGGCCCTCAACGGCTGGGACGACTATCTGGCCGTCTTCCCGCAGGTGCGCTGGGAAAAGGACTATGGCTCGCGGATGGCCTATGGCTTCGAAACCGTCCGCAAGGCGGTGTACGAGCCGATCGGCGTCGTCGGCGCGATCACGCCGTGGAACGTGCCGCTGTACGTCAATGTCGGCAAGGTGGTCGCGGCGCTGCTTGCCGGCTGCACCCTGATCCTCAAGCCCGCCCCTAACACGCCTGGCATGGGCGCGATCTTCGGTGAGTTGGCTCTGGAAGCCGGCTTCCCGCCCGGCGTGATCAATGTGGTCTTCGGCAGCGACCCGGTGCTGGCCGGCGAGATGCTGGTCAAGGATCCGCGCGTGGACCTGATTTCCTTCACCGGCTCGACCGGGGTCGGCAAGCGGATCATGGAGCAGGGCGCCGAGACGCTGAAGCGCGTGTTCCTGGAGCTCGGCGGCAAGTCAGCCAAGATCGTGCTCGACGACGCGCCGAACTTCGCCATGGAAGTGGCCATGTCCATGCTGGTCTTCCACGCTGGCCAAGGGTGCGCCGTCCAGTCGCGTCTGCTGGTGCCCCGGAACCGCTACGAAGAGGCCAAGGGCATTCTCAAACATGCCTATGCCAGCTTCGGTGAGAACTGGGGCGTATTCGACGACCCCAAGCAGATCATGGGACCGGTCATCTCCAAGCGGCAGATGGAGCGCGTGCTGTCCTATGTCGAGATCGGCTTGCAGGAAGGCGCCACACTGATCGCCGGCGGCAAGGCCAGGCCAGACAAGGGTGGTGGCTATTTCATCGAGCCGACCTGTTTCGCCGACGTCACCAACGACATGCGCATAGCGCAGGAAGAAATCTTCGGGCCCGTCCTGGTGGTCATTCCCTTTGTGGACGACGAGGACGCTATCCGCATCGCTAACGAGAGCGCTTACGGGCTGTCTGGAGGCGTCAGCTCGGGCGACCTCGACCGCTCGATGCGCGTCGCCAAGCGCATCCGCTCCGGTTCCGTCAGCGTCAATGGCGGGATGTGTATCGCCGGTGACTTGCCCTTTGGCGGTTATAAGGCTAGCGGCGTAGGTCGCGAATGGGGACTTGAGGGTATCGAGGAGTTTCTCGAGACCAAGTTGATTGCGTGGCGCGCCGCATAGGCACGGAGGAAATGGTGAGCGTGGAGGCCGTTGATCAGACTGGCGCCGTCAAGGCGAGACGCGGATCCACGGCTCACGTCGTCAAGCCAGGCAGCCACAATCTTAACGGCCAGCGGTTGGGCCGCAAAGGGCGTCTCACGCGAGATCGCATCCTCGCGGCGGCCAACGAATTGCTGGCGGAGCCAAGCGACACCCCGATCTCACTCAGCGCGGTAGCGCGCCAGGCGGGTCTGGGCATGACCTCGCTGTACCTCTATTTCACCGACCTGACCGAACTTCTGCTCGCCATCCTTGAACCGCTGATGGTCGAGGCTGAGGCCCTCTATGTCGGCCATTTGCGCGAGCGGTGGCCGGACGAGACCTTGAACGCGCATTGCCTGGAGTTTGTGACGGAGCTTCACGGCTTCTGGCACAAGAACTCGACCGTGCTCCATCTGCGCAACAACATGTCCGAGCAACGCGACAAGCGGATGATGGAGAACCGGGTCCGGGCGGCGCAGCCGATCATTGGGCTGCTGGTGATGCAGATGGACCAGAATCCCGACGAAGCCGGATCGGAGGCTGTCGGCATGGCGACGGTTCTCTATACGGGCATCGAACGCGTCGTCACGATCGCCACCGACCGCATCCTGCCGACCCTGACGCCCGGCCAGTTCGCGCCAAACATTCGCAGCTTCCTGAGATCCGAGGCGCGGTTGCTGGAGCTGGGTATTCGCGACTTCCGCGCGGTGGCGCTGGCCGACGCGACCTAGATGCTCTAGCCGAACGCCACTTTTACTTCGAACCCAGGTTTTTGATGTAGCGCTCGATCCCCTCGAGATATGCGGGGTTGAGCATCAGCGCGCTATTGGCCATGCGCTCGACATGGCGGCCGCTTTCGCGGCCCAGCTCGGCGGCCAGATCGATGGCGATCTTGGCCGCGCCCATCTGCTCGCCGGATGACTTGGTGAGGTGGCGGCAGAATTCGAGCGTCGCTTCTGCGAAGCCCTCGTCGGGCAGCACGTCATGTGCCAGACCCATGATCAGCGCGCGATCAGCGTCGACCTTCTGGTTGCCCATGATCAGCCAGCGCGCCCAGTGCGGCCCGCAGAGGCGGGTCAGGCGACTGACGCCGTTCGAGGCCGGCAGCACGCCAAACAGTCCTTCCGGGAAGGAGAACGAAGCGCTCTTGGCCACCAGTCGAAAGTCGCACGACAGGGCCATCTCCAGGCCGCCGCCGACGCAGGTCGCATGGATGGCGCTGACGATCGGCTTTTCGACATGCTCCATCTCGTCATAGATGCGCTGCATGCCGTTCAGGTTCAGCCGGTGATTTTCGCGGATGGCGGAAGCCGTGCGAGCCGGAGCGTTCGGCGATCCGCCGCGCAGATCGGCGCCGGAGCAGAAGAACCGCCCGGTGGCGCGGATCAACAGCACCTTCAGTTCGGGCGTGTCGCGGAACCGATGCAGGGCTTGCTCGAACAGCTGCATGGTCTGCGCCGACAGCGCGTTGAGCTTGTCCGGACGGTTCAGCGTCGCGATCAGGATGCCGTCCTGTTCCTCTGTCAGGAGGTGCGGTTCTTCCGACATGACGTCTCCATTAGACATTAGAGCGTGACGGACGCCGAAACCGGCGACCACTTTCGGCTGTCACGCTCTAGAGCATTTTCCGATAAGTGTGAAACGGTTATCGGATCGAAAAATGTTCTAAACTTTTGATTTAGAGCCCTTTTCGCCCGACCCTGATGAAGCCATCAGGTCGGAAAGGGCTCTAGGCGCGGGTGCGCGGAAGTCCAAGACCCCGTTCGGCGATCATCGAGCGGTGGACCTCGCTGGTGCCGCCGTAGATCGTAGAGCCTTGGGCGTGCCGGTAGAACATGTTGATTTCCGCCGCCGCGCCCTTGCGCTTGGAAAGCGAGAGGGGAGCCGTCAGGTCGAGCAGATCGCGCGCATCGGTCAGGAACTTCTCGGACGAGAACATCTTGGCCATCGGGCCATAGGCCAGGCTGGTCTTCTTCTCGGCGATCACCCAGGTGGCGCGATAGGTGAGGAGTTCCGACACCCACAGGTTGGCCGTGGTGCGCGCTAGGCGGGTCTGGGCCGATCCATCTTCGATCAGCGGCTTGCCCCGGTAGGAAATTTCGCGGCAGAGCTTTTCGCCCGCGTCTCGCATAGCGCGCTGGTACTTGGCGAAGCCGCCGCCATGTTCCAGCTCCAGGCTGGCGCTCATCGTCCGCACACCGCCATCGACCTCGCCCAGCCTGTAGCTGTCGGGGATCTGGACGCCGTCATAGAAGGTGATGTTCGTCCGCTCGTCCTGGAAGGTGTAGACCGGCTGGATCGTGACGCCGTCGGTCTTCAGGGGCACGATGAACATCGTCAGCCCCTTGTGCTTGGCCACCTCGGTATTGGTTCGGGCGAGCATGAGCACGTAGCTGGCCAGGTTGGCGCCGCTGGTAAACATCTTGGTGCCGTCGATCCGCCAGCCATTGCCGTCGGGAGTAGCGCGGCATTGGGCGGCGAAGACGTCAGAACCTGAGGCGGGCTCGGAATAGCCCAGGCTGCAGATCACATCACCCGCCATGATCTGAGGCAGGACGTCCCGCTTCAACTCGTCCGTGCCGAAGCGCTGGATGATCAGCGCCACCATCTGCGACACGCCGGCGGCGGGGGTGCTGTAGCCCTGTGTTTCCAGCGCATCCATCGCCGCGATCTTGGCGTAGGCGGACAGGCCGCGACCGCCAACATCCTTCGGCAGGCCCAAATATAGCAAGTTCGCCTCGGCGAGCTTCTTGTTGAGCTCCGGGTTGTAGCCTTCCCAGCTGTAGTGAAATGTCTCGCGCATCTCCGGGGTGACGTGCTTCTCGAAGAAGGCGTTGATCTCTTCAGCGATGACGCGGGCGTCCTCACCCAGATCGAAATTGATCGGGCTCTCGCCAGCCTCAGGAAGCGCGGCGGTTTCGCCCGCATAGAGGCGACGGCCGGCTTCGTCGAGCAGCCGTTGCGGATCGCCCAGCACCAGCGGCCAGGCCTTGGCGCGCAGGTTGAACAGGAAGATGTCGTACTCGGTCGTAAGACCATAGCCGCCGAAGGTGTGCAGCGCCTGCGCAACGGCGCGAGCGGCGGCATCGGCGTTCCACCAAGCGGCGATGGACACCGCCGCAGCGGCGTCAGGGGCACCATCGGCGATGTCGCGAATGGCTTTCCAGACCAGGAACTTGCCGCCGTCGACATCACAGGCGAGGTCGGCGAGGGGGTGCGAGATGGCCTGGAACTGGCCGATGAACTGCCCGAACTGCTTGCGCTCGCTGGCATAGGCGGCCGCCAGCTTCAGCGCCTCTCGGCCAAGCCCCGCCAGTGCGGCCGAGATCAGCAGTTTCCACTCTTCGACGCCGGCGGCGAAGGTCGCCAGCGCGTCAGCGCCCGAGGCCAGGACGGTCTGGGGCAGGAGCGCCAGATCGATCTCGGCGAGCGGCGTCGAGGCGAGGTTGTCCTCGGCGACCCACGCGGTTGGCGGCACGGACACCAACACGATGTCCTGGCCTTTGCGGGCGATGACGCTTTCAGCGATCAGACCGCCCGCAATCCATTGGCGCGGCTGCGCGGCAAGATCGTGGAAGGCGAGGCTGACGACGGTCTGGCCGGTCAAGGCGCGCGCCAGAAGGTCGGAGGTCTGGTCCGAGCCCAACTGCGCCAGGAGGCGCGTGGCGACCAGGGTTTCGGCCAGCGGACCCGAGGCGAGCGTGCGGCCCGCTTCTTCCATCAGCACGACGGCGTCGATCAGGCCAAGACCCAGCCCGCCAGCTTCTTCAGGCACCCGGATCGAAAAGGCGCCTTGCTCGGCGAGTCCTTTCCAAAGGTCCTCGTCGAAGCCGGACGGCGCGGCCGCCCGAACGCGGGCCATCGAGCTGTTGGCGTCAAGGAAGCGCGCGAACATGTCGCGCATCATTTCCTGATCTTCGGGCAGGTCGAAGTTCATGGCCTGTGTTTCCCGCTCTAGCGCCGACGCAACATGATGCTGAGGTCGACCTGGCCCGTGGCCACGCCGCCCATGAAACCGCCGTCGACGGGGAAGACCACGCCGTTGACGATGCCCGCCAGCGCGCTGTTGATCAGCACCAGGCCGCCAGCCTGTTCGGCGGCGGTGGAATAGCGACCCATGGGCTGGGTGGCCGCTTCGACGACGTCTTTGCCCGAGGTCTTCTCGAACGCATCCATCATCGGGGTCTGGGTCGGGGAGGGCAGGGTGCAGTTGATGCGGATGCCCTTCTTGATCAGGTGGGCGCCCATGAACTGGGTCCAGACGATGATGTTTTCCTTCGAGAAGGCGTAGCCCTCGGCGACGGTGTCCAGGTGCGCTTCGCACCAGTCGACAGCCGCCTGAAAGCCCTTCGTCGCGATGATTTCCATACTGGTGGGGATACGGCGGCTCCAGCCCAGGCCGCCCGTCGAGGCGATGCTGGCAATGGCGCCGCCTTCGCCCATCAGCCGAACGACCTGTTCGGTCAGATGCCGCGTGCCGATGAAATTGACCTTCATCACGTCAAGCGCGGGAAAGGATTGCGGCAACCCTGCGCAGTTGAACAGAGCGTCGACCTTGCCGCCAATGGCCGCCACGCCGGCTTCGATCGAGGCGGGGTCACGAAGATCGACATTGTTGAAAGAGGCCAGGGGAAGCGCGGCGTCCTTGTAGTCCAAACCGTGCACTTCGGCGCCCAGCTCAAGCAGCAGCTTGGCCGTCGCTTCGCCCATGCCGGAAAAACAGCCGGTGACGATGACCCGCTTGCCCTTGTAGCCCAAAACGTCGTTCATTTTTCGCTCCGTAGGAGAATGGGGAGATCAGGCAGGCTTCTTCAGCGGCCAGGAAATCGTCCCGTCATCTTCTTCGACGTAGATGATCTTCTCGGGGCAGGCGCGCGCGCCGTACTTGGCCAGCCTCTCCATGCCGCCGGGCACGTCGAAGCCTTCGGTATCGATGTAACCATCGTCGTCGAGGGGATAGAGCTCTTTAGAGACCGCGGCGCAGCGGGCGTTGCCCACGCAGGCGCCCTTTTCGATGCGAATCCTCATGGCTGCCCTCTCCACAAACCTCTGCTGGTGCAATCCTATGAACGGAGAACGAGTAGGCGATCAACGCCGCCCGCCGTGCAATCGCCACGGCGTTATTGCCGGCTCGCATCCCGGCGCGGGCATTGCCATCGTCGGGGGTGCGCGCGACACAGGGGGCAAGCTGCGCGGGCGTCTTCACCGACGCGACGCATAATCGAAATCAGCGGCAGTCGCCGGAGAAGTCCCATGGTCCAAGCTAGCCTGAGCCCAGCCGTTCCCAAGCCGGATCACGTGCCGGACGCGCTCGTGTTCGATTACGACCATCGCAACGACCCGGCGCTGCTCAAGGATGCCCACAACCGCATCCTGGAGATCGCCAAGATCGCGCCGCCGATCTTCTGGACCCCTCGCCATGGCGGCCACTGGGTGCTGCGCAGCCACAGCGCGGTCTACAACGCCTCGCGCGACACCACGACCTTTAGTAACGCGCCGATGCCCTACGAAGCGCTCGCGCACATCAACGCCAATCTGCCGGATGACAAGAAGATGCTCATCCCGCTGCCGATCACAGTCGATCCGCCCCACCACACCCACTATCGCGGCCCGCTGCTGAAGCCCTTCTCGCCCAAGGCGATGCTGGCGCTGAAGGACAACATCCGCACACTGGCGGCCGAGCTGGTCGAGAAGGTCCGGCCCGACGGCCGCTGCGAGTTGATGACGGCCATCGCCGAGCCGTTGCCGGTCACCATCTTCCTGCTGCTGTTTGGCCTTCCGGTGGAGAAAGGGCGCGTCTACCGCGACCTGGTCGCCGAGCACCTGCATTCGCCCACGACCGACTCCAAGGCCGTGCAGGCGCGTCTGCGCAAGGTCGCCGATGCGATGCGCGAGACGATCCTGGATCGCCGCGACAACCCCCAGGACGACATCCTCTCGATGCTCTGGCAGTCGGAATACAACGGCAAGCCGGCGACCCTGCACGACATCGAGAACTACGCGGTGATGCTGTTCATCGCAGGCCTCGACACCGTGATGAACGGTATGGGCCTGGGCGTGCGCCACCTGGCGATGCATCCCGAGCTTCAGAAGCAACTGCGTGAAAACCTCGCACTCGTGCCTGAGGCCGGCGAGGAGTTGCTGCGCCGATACACCTTCACCGTGCCGCCGCGCTTCCTGCTCAATGACGCCGAGTTCGAAGGCGTGCAGATGAAGAAGGGCGAGATGGCGCTACTCTTCCTGCCAGCCGCCGACCTGGATCCGACCGAATTCGCCGATCCTGCGGCCTATAACCTCGCTCGCGAGAACAAGGTGCACATTGCCTTCGGCACCGGCCCGCATCGTTGTTTGGGGTCGCACCTCGCGCGTATCGAGCTGCAGGTGCTGTACGAGGAAATGCTGAAGGGTCTGCCGGAATTCCGGCTCGACCCGACCAAGAGCGTCACCTTCCACGGCGGTCATGTGATCGGGCCGGACGAGGTCCATCTGGTCTGGGACGTCTGAGCTTGACCTGGCAGCGCTCGCGTCCCCGTCTCGACAAGGACAATCGGGCCTTCTGGACCGGTGGAGCCGAGGGCAAGCTCAACATTGCCAAATGCGGCGATTGCGGCGGGTTTATCCACCCACCGCGCGAGATCTGCCGGTTCTGTCTGTCGGAAAATGTCGCGCCCCACGTTGTGGCGGGGACGGGCGTCGTCGACACCTACACCGTCAATCACCAGGCCTGGACCAAGGACATGGAAGTGCCCTTCGTCATCGCACGGGTGAAATTGGACGATGCGCCGGGTGTCTATCTGACGACCAACATCGTCAACTGCCAGGTAGACGCGGTCGATATCGACGATCCTGTACGCGTCGTGTTCGAGGAACAGGACGGCGTCTGGTTCCCCCTGTTCGAAAAGGTTGGCTGAGTGGTGCCGCAGGAAGCCTATATCACCGGCATCGGCATGTCGGAGGTCGGTGTCCGGCTCGCTCGCTCGCCGCTTGGCCTGACGGTCGATGCGGTGAAGGAAGCCATCGCCGATGCGGGTTTGACGCTCGATCAGATCGACGGCGTCGCGACCTATCCGGGCAAGATGCAAATCTTCCTCGGTTTCTCGCCGATCGGCGCCGACGAGCTGATCGAAACGCTGGGCCTCAAGACCCGCTGGCATATCGGCGCGGCGGAGACGACGGCTCAACTCGGCGCGGTCGCCGAAGCGGCCAACGCCGTCAAGGCCGGGCTCGCCCGCCATGTCATCTGTTTCCGCACCGTCTATGAAGCCGCGGCCATGTCGCGGCCCGACGAGTTCCCGCCTCTGGAACGGCGCGAGGGCGTGACCGGCAATTCGCAATGGGTTTCGCCTTTTGGCGCGTTCTCCGCCGCCAACTGGACAGCGCAGTTCGCAACGCGGCACATGAAGCGCTATGGCTTGACCCGCGAGCAACTGGCCCAGGTGGCGCTCAACGATCACGCCAACGCCGCAATCAATCCGCGCGCGCTGGTCAAGAAGCCGCTGACGATGGACGAGTACATGTCCGCGCGGATGATCTCGACGCCGTTCTGCCTGTACGATTGCGACCGCTTCACCGACGCCTCGACCGTGATCATCGTGTCGGCGGGGGACGCGCTGGGCGAGGTCAAGACCACGCCAATCCGCATCGCGGCGTCGGCCGGGTCGGTGGAGCGCTACAGCTGGGATCAGGCCGAGTGGGCCAGCGCCTATCCCACCGGCCGCGATCTCTGGAACAACACTGACTATCGGCCCAAGGACGTCGACACCGTCCAACTTTACGACGGATTCGCTTTCCAGCCCATCACCTGGCTTGAGGGGTTGGGCTTCTGCGAGGTCGGGGAAGGGGGAGCCTTCATTGAAGGCGGGACCCGGATCGCCCGTAACGGCGCACTGCCGATGAACACCGGCGGCGGCCAGCTGGGCTGGGGGCGCCTGCATGGCTTCGGCTTTGCTTACGAGGCCGTGGTGCAACTGCGCGGGGAGGGCGGAGCGCGCCAGATCCCGGGCGATCCAAGGGTCGCCATCGCCACCTCCGGCGGCGGTCCGATGGCGGCGGCCCTGCTCCTGACGAAGGACTAGGACAAGGCGTGGGCCAAGTCGCCGACAGCCCACCCGCGTTTCACCGCCACGTTCTCGTCACGCCGGGCGATGGCTGGGTCAGCGCCTGGCTGGAGGACGACTACCATCATCTGGGCGTTACCCTTCGCCATGACGGCGAGACCGTTGATCGCATTGATGCCGAGATGGTCCGCGCGCCGTGGTCGACCTGTCCAGGCGCCGTGCAGCAGCTGACAGCGACCTTCGCCGGCGTCAGGCTGGACGAAGTGACCGCGCGCGGCGAGAAACAGGCCAACTGCACCCATCTCCACGACTTGGCCGTGATCGCCGCGGTCCATGCGCGCGACCCGGCGCCGACCCGCTATGAAATCACGGTAACTGACGCGGCTGGCGGTGTTCGCCTTTGTGAAATCACACGCGATAGTGCGTTGGCGCTGCGGCTTGTCGAGCGCGACAACCTGATCGAGGAGCCTGTCGAGGCGCGGGGAAAGACCCTGTTTCAGCTCGGCGAATGGATTGCGTCCCTTGACGAGCAGGCCCGAGAGGCGGCGCGTCTGCTGCGGTGGGCGGCCATCATCGCGCATGGTCGGGCTATCCCAATGGACCGTCAGTCGGACGCGAGCCGGATGCAGTCCAACTGCTTCACATTCCAGCCCGGCCGCAAGGAGCGGGCCCAGCGGGTCGGTGCGGTGATGGATTTCACGACTTCCGCTAGGCAGCCGCTGGACGATCTGGTCTCGACATAAGCCGAAGATCGACGCGAGACACCGCGCACAAAAAACACCGCCGAGCGTCCGCCCAGGCGATGCCAAGTCTTTGTCGAGGCGTGGGCCGCCGCGGGGGCGACGGCCCGACAAGCGCTCGTCTGGCGTTACATCGCCATGCCCGCCGCCGGGAGGTGGGGCGTCGAGATCGTTTGAAGGTGGGAAGGGTCGAACAGTGGCTGGACCACCGCGGATGACGCGGCTTGCTCCTCGAAGCAGCGCTCGACGGCGTCCTTCAAGGTTTGCACCAAGAGGGTCGGATCGATCTGTTCGCTGGGCTCATAGGCGAACCCAATGGCCAGAGGCTGGTTTTGCGGCAGGCCCGGGAACAGGACAGCCGAGATCTGTGCGGTGGAGTCGAAGCCCGCCACGTCCGTCACAGCGCCTTGATCGTGGCATTGCTGAACTCGCGCGGCCAATTCCGACACGCAGAACTTTAGTTCCTGAGCGGCTTCAGCGTTCAGTCGGCGCAGCATGCTCTCGCGACGCGGCTGCTGAACGGTCGATAGCAACAGCCAACCGGCCGCCGAACTGGAAAGGTGATCCTTCTGTCCGCCGCAGATCCCGAAGGGGTTGGACGTTCGCACCGCGCGTTGTCCGCCGCGCCAGCTGTAGAGCTGGGCTTGCAAGCCAACCATGCCAAACACGCCGACGCCAAGGCCAGTCTGGGCGCTCAAACGGTCGATCAGGCCGGTAAGGCGGCCGTCGCGGACCAGGCTCGGCTGAGCCGTGCGGCCCAGCAGGGCAGCGCGCGGGGTGGGGGAATAGGACCGCGAATGGGGGTCCTTGTAGAGCAGGCCCACCTCGACGAGGCAATAGAGCAACTCCGACGTGCTCGACTGGGGGCGATCAAAGCGACGGACGATGTCCATCACGGTCGCCTGGGGGTGTTCTTCGTCGAAAAACTCGAGGACCTCGATCACTCGCTTGGCAAATTTGGCCTTGTTCGTTCCGTTCATCGCCATGTGCCTCCCTGTCGTTTCTTATAATAGACAGGAGTGTTCAATAAGCGCCGGGTGATGTCAACAAAGATGAGAGCATCTCCGTTTTTTACCGATCGCGGACGATCGCGAACAGGCGCGCCGCCTCCGCCGCGCGTGGACGGAGCGCTACTGGATATCTCCACATCGCTCTGTTCTTGTTGATGGTTATGAAGGTCTTCGCGCCACGCTTATCCGGGTGAAGCTTGGAGCACGCCCATGCAAAACCTCCGCCGATCGCTTGAAGCGAGGCGGAGGCGTCGTATGGCGCCGCTACGCCTTAAGAGCGTCGGCAAGTCGTCTCAAAGGGTCAGGCGATGGCGCCTTTGGCCTTCAGTTCCTCGATCCGGTCCCATTCGAGTCCGAGTTCCATCAGCACCAGTTCGGTGTGCTCGGAAGCCTGAGGCGAGCGAGTCGTTTGCACGGGCGCGCCATCGAACTGCACTGGCCCGCGGACCAACCGCAAAGGCGCTCCGCCGTCCGCGCCCTCGACCTCAATGACCATATCGTTGGTGATTGCCTGCTCGTCGGTCAACAGGTCGGCGAAGCTCTGGATCGGGGCCCATTGGCCTTTCATCGTCTTCAGGTGCTGGCGCCAATAGGCGAAGGTCTGGGTGGCGAACGCCTTGACCAGGATGTCGCTGGCGGCCCCGGCGTTGTCGATCAGCGACAGCACGTCCTTGAAGCGGGGATCGTTCGCGGCTTCCGGTACGCCGACATGGGCGAACGTATCCTCGATCAGGCCGGTCGGACTGACCATGCACAGGTTAATCGTGCCGCCGTCGGACGTGCGAAAATTGCCCATGAACGGATTGCGCAACGACCCGCCGGAGGTCGGCATGGGGTTGCGCGAGACGATGCCGGTTTCCATCACTTGCGACACCAGCGCGCCCGAGGCCCACCAGGCGGCGCTCAGAAGCGAGACGTCGAGCTCGGCGCCTTCCCCGGTCTTCTCGCGATTGTACAGGGCGGCGGCGATGCCGCCAGCGATGAACATGCCGCCGATGGAATCGCCAAAGGCGGGGATGCCCTGGGTGAGCGGCCCTTCCATTTCAGCGGGGGTCATGGCGTGGGCGACGCCGCTTCGCGACCAGAAACACGTACCGTCGAAGCCGCCGACCTCGCGTTCTGGCCCCTTGTTGCCTAGCGCGCTGCCGCGCGCATAGATGATTTTGGGGTTCACCGCGCGGATGTGCTCGATGTCGAATTTGTTCTTCTGGCGAACCTGCGGCAGGTAGTTGGTCAGGAACACGTCGGCGGTCTTGGCCAGTTCGTAGAGCACCGCCTGTCCCTCGGGGGTGGAAACGTCGATGCCGACGCTGCGCTTGCCGCGGTTGGGATGCTCGAACAGCGTATGACGGAGGGGGTCCAACTTGACCCCACCCATGTTGAGGAAGCCGCGTTGGGTGTCGCCGCGCACCGGGTGCTCGATCTTGATGACGTCCGCGCCCCAGTCGGCCAGGATGCCTCCCGCCGCCGGCACGAAGGTGAACTGAGCCACCTCCAAAACGCGCACGCCCTTCATGACCTGAGTCATAGTTTTCCCCTCAATCCCGGTCACGCCGAAAGGCGTCGATACTCCAACGAAAACTAGAACCTAGCGCAATGGCGGCAAGCTGTGAGCAGCGGCCATCGCCGACGCGATGCGCGTTCCGGCGGTAACGCGGGGGCGATATCCTGAAAGGCCCGTGGGGTGTTTGTTGAGCCCACGCCATCGGAAGCGATAGCTGCGACAAAACCGGGCTTGGAGAAACAGCATGAAAATCGACTCGTCGCTTTCCGCCGTCGTCACCGGCGGCGCATCGGGCCTGGGTCTCGCCACGGCGCAGGCCTTGCTGGCGGCCGGCGTGCGGGTCGCGATCTTCGACATCAACGAGGAGAGCGGCCAGAAGATCGCCGACGAAGCCGGCGCGCTGTTCTGCAAGGTCGATATCACCTCCGAGGAAAGCGTCCTGGCCGGATTCGAGAAGGCCCGCGCGGCCAACGGGCAGGAGCGCATCCTCGTCCATTGCGCCGTAGTGACCAAGGGCGGCAAGACGGTCTCCAGGGACAAGGAAGCCGGCGGATTCAAGCGCTTCTCGACGGAAGACTACGCCTTGTCCGCCCAAGGCGTGCTGGTCGCCAGCTATCGGGTCGCGTCGATCTCCGCGCTGGGCATGGCGGGGCTCGATCCGCTGGAGGACGGCGAGCGCGGCTCTATCGTGCTGACCTCCAGCGCGGCCGCGCAGGACGGGCAAGTCGGTCAAATCGCCTACGGGTCCTTGAAGGCCGGTGTGAACGGTCTGGTCTTGCCGATGGCCAGGGACCTGATGGACTTGGGCATCCGCGTCAACTCGATCATGCCCGGCATCTTCGCGACGCCGCCGATGCTGCGGTTCAAGGAGGCGAACCCGGCCATGTGGGATGCGCTGAACCAGTCGGTGCCGTTCCCCAAACGCCTGGGCAAGCCGGAGGAGTTCGCGAGCCTGGTCATGGAGCTGGCGCGCAACAGCTACTTCAACGCCCAGACGATTCGTCTCGACGGGGCCATCCGGATGCCGCCGCGCTGATTACCGGCCGGTTGCTTTACAGCGGCCCGGTCGGTCCAGCTAGCCCGTTTCAGTTTTCGGGCAGTGCGGCTTCTTGTGCAATGCGACAATAAAACACTTGACCCTCATTTTATACTAACCTAAGTTAGCATTATCAGCCGATAACATCGGTGACAGTTTCAACACGGAGCTACGGTTGTGAAAAAGTTTGGCCTCATCCTTGCCTTGGCCGCCGCCTTGCCGGTTTCGGCTCTCGTGAGCGTCAACGCAGCCGTCGCGCAAGAAGACGCTCTGTCCAAGGCGATGGTCGGCAAGCTGCTGTTTGACGCCGATGGCAAGAAGCTGGCCGCGATCTACAAGCTCGACCCCAAGGGCTCGCCGCAGCTCCTGCTGGACGGCAAGATGGTGACCGTGCCGCTGGCGACCATGAAGAAGGTCGAGGACAAGTTCGCGACCAGCCTGACTAAGCGCGACCTGATGACCGCTCCCTAAAGGGATGAGTGGCGCGATAGCGCCGACGCTGGATAGAAAAGGGGCTGTAACTAAAGTTACGGCCCCTTTTTCGTGTGGATCTTCGACTGTGCCCCTGGCGCCGCGACGACTTCAAGCGCCGCGCTCGAAGTTACTTCGAGGCGGCGACGTTGGCGGCGATCATGCTGAGATAGGTGTCGAGCTTCTCCAGATCGTCGTCCTGGAACCCGGCGAAAACGACCTTTTCGTGCTCGCTGGCGACCGCCGAGATTTTCTCCAGGATCGCCCCGGCGCTCTCGGTCAGGTGGATGCAATAGGCGCGGCGATCGTCTTCCTTTTGTCGCCGCTCGAGCAGGCCATCCTCGACGAGCCGATCGACCAGTCGGCCGGCGGCCGCTTCCGACATTTCCAGGATTTCAGCGATCTCGCGCTGAGTGGCGGCGGGACGGCGCGCGATCACTGCGATCAGCGTCCACTGCGAGCGGGTCACCCCGATGCTGGAAACGGCCTGATCGAAGCGCTTGTGCATCTGACGCGTGAGCACCGTCATCTTCAGCGAGACGCTGCGCATCGTGACAGGGCCGTCTTTGTCGAAATCCTTCATCGCGCGATTAGAGACGCTCGATGATGATCGCCGGAGCCATACCGCCGGCGGCGCACATAGTGATCAGTCCATAACGCCCGTTCGAACGCTCCAGTTCGTCGAGCGCTGTACCGATCAGGACAGCGCCGGTCGCGCCGATCGGATGGCCCAGCGCGATTGCGCCGCCATTGGGATTGACCTTCGCTCGGTCGAGATCCAGGTCGCGAATGAACTTCTCGACCACGACCGCGAAGGCCTCGTTGACCTCAAAGACGTCGATATCGTCCTTGGTCAGACCTGCCTTGGCGAGCACCTTTTTGGCGGCGGGAACCGGTCCGTTCAGCATCAGGGTCGGATCGTCGCCGACATTGGCGGTCGCGACGATGCGCGCGCGCGGCTTCCAGCCCTGTTTGTCAGCGTATTCCTTTGACGCCAGCAGGATCGCCGCCGCCCCGTCCACGACGCCCGAAGACGTGCCGACATGGTGGACAGCCTCGAATTGCAGGTCGGGATATTTCTGGTTGATCAGTTCCTTGAACGTGGCCCCGCCTGGGCTGGATGGCACGTCGTAAAACGCCGCGAACGCTGGCTTGATTTGGGCCAGACCCTCAATCGTGGTGTCGGGACGCGGATATTGTTCATGATCCAGGATGACGTTGCCGTCGTCGTCGCTGACCGGGACTGTCGACTTGGCAAAGCGCCCTTCGGCCAGAGCGTGGGCCGCCCTCCGCTGGCTTTCGACACCAAAGGCGTCCAGCGCCTCGCGGCTTATGCCTTCCATGGCCGCGATCGCATCGGCTGCGACGCCCTGGTTGGTCTGCGGGTGCTTGGCCTGAAGGCGCGCATTGCCTGTGCCAAGACCGCTGGCGGCGGCCACCTTGGCCTCGCGCAACTTCATGCCGAACTCGACGACATGGCTCATCATCTCGGTACCGCCGGCGATGACGCAGTCTTCCATGCCCGACATGATCTGCGCCGCGGCGAGATTGGTGGCGGTGATGCCCGAGCCGCAGAACCGGTCGAGCGTCACGCCGCTGGCCTTGACATCGAAGCCCGCATCCAGCGCCGCCATCCGGGCGATATCGCCGCCCTGAAGACCCGTCTGGGCGCTGGTGCCCCAGATGATGTCGTCGACGTCTTCGGTCTTAATCGCATTGCGCGCCTTGAGCGCGGCCAGCACTGTTGCGGCCAGATGCTGCGGGTGCATGCCCGAATAGGCGCCCTTGCCGATCTTGCCGATCGCGCGGGGGGTTCTGACGGCGTCGATGATATAGGCTTCAGCCATCATTTTTCTCCCGGGACCCGTGCGTCAGGCTCCCTTCGGATATGGCACGCAGGCCGAGTGCGCGCCACCCTCTCACCAATCGCGACTGCGATGTGTAACATTGGGGAGGAACAGCGAAACCTCGAATAATAACAATATAATCAAGTGGATAAATTAATGTTGGCTGCGCGGCGGCCGCATGCGCCAACGCGGCTTTGCTTCCCTCGTGCAATCGTCGCAGGTACCAATTTGGACGAGACGGATCACGCATCCATGAGGTGAACTCCGCAATGGCGACAGAAAGCGTTACGGAGCCGGCTCGGCAGGGCGGCGCATTCGAGCCCCTGCGCGAGCCTGTGTTTCGAACCATCTGGTCCGCCAGCGTCCTTTCCAATTTCGGTCAGCTCATTCTGGGCGTGGGAGCGGCCTGGGAAATGACCCGGCTGACCTCGTCGGCCAGTCTGGTCGCGTTGGTCCAGACGGCCTTGATGCTGCCTTTGATGCTGGTCGCTGTGCCAGCGGGTGCAGTCGCCGACATGTTCGACCGACGCAAGATCGCCATGGCTGGCCTGGCCTTTTCCGTGGCCAGCGGCGGCGTGCTGACAGTTCTGGCGTGGCTGGGGCTGACCTCGCCTTGGGTGCTGCTGGCCTTCTGCTCTTTGATTGGCGCCGGCGTGGCGTTTTACAGCCCGTCCTGGCAGGCGTCGATCAGCGAGCAAGTGCCCCCGGCCCAGATTCCGGCCGCGATCGCGCTGGGCTCGATCAGCTACAATTTCGCGCGTAGCTTTGGCCCGGCCCTGGGCGGTTTGATTGTTCTGGCGGCCGGGGCCAAGGCGGCTTTCGCGGTCAATGCGGTGGGCTACCTGCCGTTGCTGTTGGCCTTCTTCCTGTGGAAGCGTCGACACGTCCCGTCACGCTTGCCGCCCGAGCGGATCGATCGCGCCATCGTTTCCGGTGTTCGTTACGCGCTTCATTCCGGGCCGGTTCGGACTGTTCTTGTCCGCTCTTTCTTGTTCGGATTCGCCGGCGCTTCGACGGCGGCCCTGGGGCCATTGATCGCCAAGGACTTGCTGGCCGGCAATGCGAGCACCTTCGGAATCTTGCTGGGATCGAGCGGAGCCGGCGCGGTTGCCGGGGCCTTCATGGTCGGTCGCATCAGTCAGCGACTTGGCAACGAGGCAGCGGCCCGGATCCTGGCCCTGATTTCCGGTCTGGCCATCGTCCTGGTCGGCTTCAGCCATTCCCTCCTGCTGACCTGCGCAGGCCTTTTCCTCGCCGGCGCGGCGAGCATCATCACGATCGCGCTGTTCAATATCTCAGTCCAACTGGCGTCGCCCAGATGGGTGACCGCGCGGGCGCTATCGCTGTTCTCCTCCGCCCTGACAGGCGGTATCGCGATGGGGGCGGTGCTGTGGGGCGTCGTGGCCAACGGCTGGTCGGTGCAGGTTGCCCTAGTCGCGTCCGGAGTCGCGCTGTGCGCGACGCCCCTGTTGGCCTTCCTCTTCCGACTGCCAGAGACGAGCGTTGAAGGCGTTGAGGCGGTCGAGATCGATCATGAACCCGAAGTCGACATGGCGCTGACCTTGCGGTCTGGTCCCGTGGTGATCGAGATCGACTACCGGGTCGATCCGGACAGGGCGCGGCCCTATTACGACGCCATGCTGAAGGTGCAGCGCACGCGGATGCGCAATGGAGCCTTCAACTGGTCGATATCGCGCGACATTGCAGATCGCGCCCTCTGGACCGAGCGCTATCAGTTCCCGACCTGGGGCGACTATCTGCGAATGCGAGACCGCTTTACGCAGTCCGATCTCGCCATCCAGTCAGAGGTGGAAGCCTTCCTCCTGGAGGGCACGGCCAAGCATGTTCGGCGCCGGCTGGAGCGGCCTTTCGGATCGGTTCGATGGCGGGCGGACTCCCCGGATCCGCAGCAGGAAACCGTCGGCTACCTCGGTCCATAGAAAACAAGAAGAAATTCAGGGAGAGACCGTCGTGTCACGACGTTACCGCGTCATCCAGTGGGCCACTGGCAATATCGGAACGCGCGCGTTGCGCGCTGTCATCGAGCATCCCGAGTTGGATCTGGCTGGCCTCTGGGTGAGTTCGACCGCCAAGGCGGGCAAGGATGCCGGCGTGCTTGCCGGGATCGCGTCTTGCGGAGTGATCGCGACAACCTCGCTGGAAGAGATGGTCGCCACGCAGGCCGACTGCGTGCTCTACATGCGCCAGGGCACGGATATAGACGAGATCTGCAGCCTGCTCGCCTCAGGCAAGAACATCGTCACCACGCGGGGCGACTTCCACCATCCGCGCGGGATGGACCCGCAGGTCAGGGCGCGCGTCGAGGAGGCCTGCCAGGCCGGCAAGACGTCGATCTACAGCACCGGCTCCAGCCCCGGGTTCGTGACCGAGGCGTTGTCGATTCCTCTACTGTCACTTTCACGCCGACTGGATTGTCTTACGATCGAAGAGTTCGCGGACATGTCCAGTCGCAACTCTCCTGAACTGCTGTTCCAGGTGATGGGCTACGGCGCGCCGATCGGCGAGTTCGACCAGCGCAAGATCGACTACGTGAAGCATGACTTCGCGGCGTCACTGGCCCAGATCGCCGATGGCATCGGTGTCGAGGTCGATGAATGGACCGCGACGGGGGAGATGTCGGCGGCGGTAAACCGGATCGAGATCGCCGCTGGCGTGATCGAGGCCGGTCAGGTCGCCGCCCAACGGATCACCATCTCCGGCATGCGGGCCGGCAAGCCGGTGCTGCGTTTCCGCGCCAACTGGTACTGCTCGCGCGATATTACCCACACCGATTGGGAACTGCGGGAGTCCGGCTGGCGCGTGCGCGTCGAGGGCGACACGCCTCTGGACGTCGGCATCACCTTTCCGGTTGCTCCAGAGGACTACGCCGCCTTCACCCCGGGTCTCACCGCTCATCGGGCCGTGAATGCCGTCGCCGCAGTCTGCGAGGCTGCTCCCGGTATTCGCACGACGACAGACCTGCCTCAGGTTATCGCACGGCTGCCGTGAGCCGCACCGCAGCCTCGGATATCGCCGATGCGATCGTTCCTACCGCCTCGCTGGCGGCCCGCGCGAATGTCTCGCAAATCTTGATAAGACCGACGATCGATATCGCCGCGATGTGAAATGACGGCATGGCGACAGCGCCGAAATCGAGACAGGCGCGATAGGCGCGAGGGGGAAGGATGTCGGGCATGACCGAACTCGAGCGGCCAGCCGCCACGCCGCGCGAAGAGCTCCCCGGGCTCGGCTATCGATCCTACTTCATGCTGATCATGGTGCTGGTCTCGGCCTGCGTGGTCGCCGAGCGCTACATCCTGTTCGTACTCGTCGAGCCGATCCGCCGCGATCTTCATCTCAGCGATTTCCAGATCGGACTGGTCAAGGACTTCATCCTAGCCATTGTCTACGTCCTCGCCGTGATCCCCTTGGCGCACTGGTCGGATCGCTGGTCGCGCAAACGGATCGTCGCGTTTGCCGCCCTGACCTGGACGGTGTCGGTCGCCATCTGCGCCTTCGCCAAGGGCTTCTGGGTGATGCTGATCGGCCGCGCCGGCATCGGTCTGGGCGAGGGGGCTTTCACGCCGCCTTCGCAGGCCTGGATCGCCGACCTGTTCCCGCCCAAGCAAAGGGGTACGGCGCTTTCCATTTTTCTGCTCGGAGCCTCGCTCGGCACCTTCGCCGGTCCCGCCCTGGGCGGATGGGCGGCGCACGAGTATGGCTGGCGAAACGCGCTGCTGCTCGCGAGCATCCCGGGCCTGATCCTGGCGCCGATCGTCTGGTTCACGCTGCGCGACGTCCGCGCCGGGCTCGCCGACGGAAACACGGCCACTCAGTTGGAGCGTAAGCCGTTCCGCGAGGTGGCGCGGGAGCTGCTGGCGATCCGGACCTTCCCGCTGCTGGTCGTTGCCGCCGCGCTCAACACCTTGATGACCATGGGTCTGATCAGCTGGGCGCCCGCCTTCATCGAGCGGACCCATGGCATGCCCGCCCGCGACGCCGGCATCCAGATGGGAAGCGCGTTGTTTATTGGTTCGCTGATTGGTCATCTGCTTGGCGGGCCGCTCGCCGATCTGCTCGGCCGGCGGAATGTGCGCTGGTATCTATGGGTTCCCATGGTGAGCGGCGCGATCGCGATGATGGTCGGCTGGCTGATCCTGACCGGTCCGGCGACACGCGTGTTCCCGTTGTTTGGGCTACAATTGCTGATCGGCGGTCTTGGCGCCGCGCCGTTGATGGCGGTGGTGACGGGGCTGGCTCCGGTGTCTTCGCGCGCCACAGCGGTCGCCATACTGATGGTGGTCATCAATGTGATCGGACTAGGCGGAGGGCCCGTGCTCGTGGGGTGGCTGAGCGATGTTTTGCACCCGGCCTATGGCGAAGCATCTTTGGGGATCGCCATGCGGTGGTCCCTGCTGGCCGGTATTCCCAGCACGATCCTCGCCTACCTCGCCAGTCGTTCCTACAAGGCCGATTCCGAGGCGGCCCAGGCGCGGCTGGCCGCGGAGTCCGCGCCGACGCCCGGACATTGACGGAGTCTGCCGCCGTGCCCGCCTATATGATCTTCCTGCGCGAGGACGCCGTCATCGGTCCGGCCGCGATGCAGACCTACAGCGCGATGAACCGTCAGAACTCCGGCGGCTTCGTCGAGAAATACGGGCTTAAGCCGCTGGCCATCTATGGCGCGACGGAGGCCCTCGAGGGCGAGGCGCCGGACGGGATCGTGCTGCTGGAGTTCCCGACCATGCAAGACGCGCGCGCCCGGTACGGCAGCCCGGAATATCAGGTCGCACTGGTCCATCGGAAGATCGGCGCGAACTATCGCGCGCTGGTGGTCGAAGGAATGTCGTCGTGACGAAGGGCGCGCGGCCCATGACTTCTTTTTGCTGCAGGTCGGGGCCCGTTCCGCGCGGGTCTCGAGGCCGCGCGGAGCGAGTTCGCCGCGCTCGAGACCAAGCCGCCAACCCGCGATTGCGCCGCCGAGGCGGCAGCGCTCGCGCTCAGCCAATAGCGACATCGGAGACACCATGAGCGATATCAAGCCTCGCATCCTGCCGCTGCCGCGCGCCGAATGGACCGACGATGCGCGCGAGGTCTTTGCCTTCTGGGGCGAGCCCAATGCCTGGGAGGAGGGCTCCAAGACCAACATCATGATGGTGATGGGCAACCACCCGGATCTGGGCAAGGCCTACAACGTCTGGGGCAAGCATCTGCTGATGTCGAACACGCTCCCGGTCCGCTTCCTGGAGCTGATCATCCTGCGCGTCGCCTGGCGGGTGAAGTCCGGGTACGAGTGGCACAACCATGTCGGCTACGGCCTGAACGCCGGTCTGACGCTGAAGGACATCGCAGCGATCCGCGATTATCCGAAGGGCGGCGAGTGGAGCGAACAAGACGCTGTGGTCCTGCACTCTGTGGATGAGTTGATCGAGAGCGGCACCTTGAGCGACGCGACCTGGGACACGCTCGGAGCGTTTTTCGACAAGCGCCAGAAGATGGATCTGATTTTCTCCATCGGCCATTACGTCATGACCAGTTGGGTAATCTCGGCCATGGGTGTCGAGATCGAAGGCGGTGCCGACAAGATCGGCTTCGACCTCAGGACAGCTTCGGGCAAGATTCCGGGCAAGACCTACAAGCCTGGCGAAACCGAGGATTGGACCGATACGCGCGGCTATTAGAAGCCGTATCGCCAAGACGATATCGGGCCGCAGTGACCTGTTTTGCCATGGTCCGGCTTCGCCCGCGCGCTAGGTAGAAGTCGAAAACCCTCTGTCTCGTCCCAGGAAAGACCGCGACCATGGCCACCGACATCCTGCTTCCAAAGCTCGGTTTTTCGATGACCGAGGCGCAGATCGCCGAATGGCTCGTCCAGGACGGCGCGCAGGTCACCGAAGGCCAGCCGCTCTATTCGTTGGAAGCCGACAAGTCGACCAACGAGGTTGAGGCGCCGGCGACCGGGACGCTCCGCATCATCGCGCAGGTGGGCGAGATCTACGATGTCGGTACGGTTCTCGGCACCATCGAATAGGTCTGGCGCTCATGACGCTGCGCGTCGGGATCGTTAGCGCGGCATGGGGCGGCTTCGCGCATCTGCCGGCCTGGCGCGCGATTCCGGGCGTCGAGGTTACGGCGATCTGCACGTCGCGGCGGGAGACAGCCGAGGCCGCTGCGGGGCGTCTGAAGATTGACCGTCCGTTCTGGGATTTCGAAGTGCTATGCGCAGACCCAGACATCGACATTATCGATTGCGGCACCAGGCCGTCAGTGCGCCTGCCGATGGTGCTGGCGGCGCTGGCTCATGGCAAGCATGTCTACAACGCCAGTCCGCATGCGCCTGACTGGAGTGGCGCCAAGGAGATCGACGCCGCCTGGCGCGCGGGCGCAAGCGTCGGCGTGATCGACGCCTTCTCGGAATGGATCCCCGCGCACCGCCAGATGAAGGCGATGCTGGACGAGGGCTATCTGGGGCGACCGCTGGGCGGGACCTGCCACATGAGCATCTCGCTCTTCAATCAGCCCAACAAGCTATTCCCGTACAACTGGTTCGCCCAGGCCGGGCAGGGCGTATCCGCCGTTCGCAACAATGGCAGCCACGCGCTCTACATTCTCTTGCACATGTTCGGGCCCATCGAGGAACTGGTCGCGGACGACAGCCAGATTCTGCGCGAGTGGGTGTACGCGGACGGCGACAGGATCGCCCCCGAGACCAACGATCTGGCGAACGTGATCCTGAAGTTCTCCAGCGGCCTGACAATGCAGATGCAGATCAGCTGGAGCCTGCCGCTTCACGTCGGTTGGGTGCTGGACGTGGCTGGGGAGAACGGGCGGCTTGTCGCTTCGTCACCTACCTTTCCAACGGCGCGTGATTGCACGCTCAAGGGCGGGCAACTGGGCGGCGCCCTGGAGCCCATCGCTATCCCGGGAGGCTTCAAACACGTGCCCGGCATCGCCCTCGACTGGCAGAGCGAGCCGCAGCCGAGCTTCCCTATGGCGCTCTCGATGCAGCGCATGGTGGAGGCGATCCAGGGCGGTCCGAAGCCGGCGCCTGATTTCGCGCGGGCTCTGGAGGTCGAGCGTATCCAGGAGGCGATCCGGATTTCCAGCGCCGAACGCCGCTGGGTGCGGCCTGCGGACATCGTCTGACGCTCGGCCACCACGCCGGGGCGATATGAGAATGCCGGAGCGGCGATAACTAGCGCGCGCCGCACGGCCGGGGTCTAATTTGGCGCGCTCGCTAAAGAGGAGAGTAGCGCATGACCGCATTTGACGAGACGCTCGACTGGGTCGTCGTGGGCAACGGCGCCGGATCGATGAGTTCGGCGCTCGTCATGCGAAAGGCGGGGAAGTCCGTCGTCATCCTCGAAAAGTCAGCCTGGGCCGGCGGGACGACAGCCAAGTCGGGCGGCGTCATGTGGATCCCCAACAACCGGTTTATGCGCGCGGCGGGAGATACCGACAGCGCTGAGGCGGCGATCACCTATCTGGACGCCGCTGCGGCCACTGATCCGGGCGAAGCGCCCGGCACGTCGCGCGAGCGCCGGCTGGCCTACGTCCAAGAGGCGCCCAAGATGATCGACTTCCTGGTCGATCAGGGGGTCAAGATGGAGAGGACCGCGGACTTCTGGCCCGACTATTACGACGAGCTTCCGGGGGGCTGCAAAACCACCCGCTGCGTGTCGGCCCAGCTATTCGACACTAACGAACTGGGCGAGTGGCAGGCCAAGCTGCGTCCTGGCTTCCTCGCAGTTCCGGCCCGGCTCGATGAGGGCATGAAGCTTCCGTACTTCAAGAAGAGTTGGGTTGGCAAAAAGGCGTTTCTGAAAGTCATCCTGCGCACAATCGGCACGCGGCTGACGGGCAAGAAGGTTGTCTCGGCCGGGGCGGCCCTGCAAGGCCGGATGCTGTTGGCCGGCCTGAAGGCTGGCGTCGACGTCCGTCTGAAATCTCCGGTTTCCGAACTGATCATCGAGAACGGCGCCGTAACCGGCGTGGTGACGGTGGAGGACGGCAAGCCATGGCGCATCGGCGCCAGGCTGGGCGTGTTGGTCAATGCCGGCGGCTTCGCTCGCAACCAGGCCATGCGCGACAGGTACATGCCGGGCACCAAAGCCGAATGGTCGCAGACCAACGAGGGCGACATGGGTGAGATGCATGTCGAGATGCAGCGCATCGGCGGCGTGCTGGCCCAGATGGACCAGATGGTCGGCTACCAGACCACTCTGACGCCGGGCTGGGAGACCATGTTCCCAACGCCGCCCGCCCAGAGCCTCACGGGCAAGCCGCACGCGATCCTCGTTGATCAGTCGGGCGTGCGCTACATGAACGAGGGCGGCTCCTACGAGCTCTATTGCGAGACCATGCTGAAGCGGAACCGGACCGTTCCCGCCATCCCCAGCTGGGCCGTCTTCGACAGCACCTATCTCGAGCAATACATGCTGGCCGGCACCATGCCGGGCGGCAAGAAGCCGGACGCCTGGACCGAGCAGGGCTATCTCAAGAAAGCCGACAGCATCGAGGCCCTGGCCGCCTTGGTCGCCGTCGATCCGGCTGCCCTGAAGGGCACGGTCGAGCGCTGGAACGGCTTCGTCGAGAAGGGCGTGGACGAGGATTTCCATCGCGGCGAACGCGCCTATGACAGCTGGCTGGGCGACCCCTATCACGGTCCCAACAAGGCGCTCGGCAAGATCGAGACTGGGCCTTTCTACGCGGTCAATGTGGTGCCGGGCGACGTCAGCACCTATGGCGGCGCGGTTACCGATTTGCATGGGCGGGTTGTTCGGGCGGACGGATCGCCGATCGGGGGGCTGTACGCCACCGGCGTCTCCACCGCGTCGGTCATGGGCAATGTCTATCCCGGGGCGGGCGCCAGCATCGGTCCGTCGCTGACCTTCGGCTATATCGCCGCCAAGCACGCGGCGGGCGTGGGCAACCAACTGTGACCGAACCGGCGGGCGCCATGGACGCCGCACGGCTGGAGACGGACGGCTGGACCCGCATGTCCGGCACGCAGTTCAACGAGGCTGCCGGACCCTACTGGATTCGCAAGGATGGCTCGGGCCGGACGGTTGGCCTGCTGGGTGAGGACCAGCACGGCAATGGCCATGTCGGCACGATCCACGGCGGAGTCTTGATGACGTTCGCGGACATCGCGCTGGGCATGGGCGTCGTCGATGCGGCCAACACCCGTGACTGCGTGACGCTGCAGTTGCAGATGCAGTTCACCGCCGCGGCGCCTATTGGCAGCTTCCTTACTTGCAGGCCCGAACTGGTCCGGCGGACCTCGCAGATCGTGTTCATGCGGGGGCTGATCATGGCTGGCGAGCGCACCATCGCTTCCGCTGACGGCATATGGAAGTTGCTCGACGCGGAGAAGCTGGCGGCGCTCAAGGCCGGTTGACGCCGATCTTTCCGCTCGCGCCGCGCCAGGTCGGGCGGCCTGCAGAACAGATATCGCCCGGGCGGGCCGGGGCGAGATTGACCTTGGCGCCCCGAGCGCTGATCGATTGACCCGATCACCATCCCCGAGGAAGTCATGGCAGAGCAGAGCAACAGTCCGGCCCCAAGCACGGAGACGCTGGTCGACATCTACCGGCGTATGCTCCGCATCGAGCGCAATGACGACACGATCCGCAAGGCGATGCGCCAGGGCAAGCTGATCATGCCCTACTATTCGGCGCGGGGTCAGGAAGTCATTCCTTCGGCCATTTCCTCACTGCTGACCAACGACGACATGATCTGCACGATCTATCGCGGCATCCACGACATGGTCGCCAAGGGTATGCCGCTGCGGCCGCTGTGGGCCGAGATCGCTGGGCGTGTCGACGGCACCTGCAAGGGTAAGGGCGGGCCGATGCACCTGACGCACCCGGAAACGGGTGTGATGGTGACGACGGGGATCGTGGGCTCCTCGATGCCGATCGCCAATGGCCTCGGCTGGGCCGCCCAACTGGATGGCAGCAAACGGGTCAGCATCGCCTATTTCGGGGATGGCGCGTCCAACATCGGGGCCTTCCACGAGTCGCTGAACCTGGCGTCGCTATGGAAGCTGCCCGTGATCTTCGTCTGCCAGAACAACGGGTTCGCCGAGCACACGCGCTATGAAAACGGCACCTCGGTAGACTTCATCTCCAAGCGCGCCATTGGCTACGGCATGCCGGGCTTCACCGTGGACGGCAACGATCCCTGGGCCATGTACGCCGCAGCCTATGAGGCCATCCGGCGGGCGCGCGATGGGGAGGGGCCAACCTTGCTCGAGTGCAAGACGTTCCGCTTCCTGGGCCATGTGCTGGGCGACGACGACAAGTACATGACCAAGGAAGAAAAGGCCGCCGCGATCGCCGCCGATCCGCTGCCGATCTTCCGCGCTCGCCTGATCGCCGAGGGCCACGCGACCGAAGACCAACTGACCAAGATGCAGGCCGATATTCAGGCCGAAGTGGATGACGCAATGGAGTTCGGGCTGGCCAGCGCCTACCCGTCCCTCGACGAAATCCGCCGCGACGTGTTTGCTACGGAGATCCCCGCATGACCGAGACTGTCAAAATGCACGCCATTCAGGCGGTCAACGCGGCGCTGCACCAGGCCATGGCCGAGGACCCAAAGGTCCTCGTCTTTGGCGAAGATATCGGCGACCGCGAAGGCGGCGGCGTGACCGGCGCTGCTGTCGGCCTCTCCACCAAGTTTGGCGACCTTCGCGTCAGGTCGACGCCGATTTCGGAGCAGGCGATCATGGGTGCGGCGATCGGCGCTGCGCTGGCGGGCTACAAGCCCGTCGCCGAGATCATGATGATGAACTTCACGGCCGTCTGCATGGACATGATCGTCAATCATGCGGCCAAGCTGCGCTTCATGTCCGGTGGGCAGAGCACTGTGCCGATCACCATCCGCACCCTCACGGGCGCTGGCTGGCAGACCGCCGGCCAGCACGCCGACCATCTCGAGGGGTGGTTTGCCCATACGGCCGGGATCAAGGTCGTCGCCCCGTCCAATCCGGCGGACTACAAGGGCCTGTTGCTCTCGTGTATCCAGGACCCCGATCCCTGCATCATCATCGAGTCGGCCGGCACGCTGTTCATTCCAGGCGACGTTCCCGTCGATCAGGGGCCTATTCCGCTGGGCAAGGCCAATGTCGTGCAGGAAGGCAGCGATGTGACTATCGTTTCCTGGTCGTCGATGGTGGTGCGCAGCCTGCAGGCTCTGGCCCCATTGGCCGAGGCCGGCATCTCGGTCGAACTGGTCGATCTGCGGACGGTGTCGCCCTGGGACAAGGAAGCCGTGCTCAAGTCCGTCGCCAAGACAGGCTGCTGCATCGTTGTCCACGAGGCCGTCCGGGCCTTCGGTCCCGGGGCGGAAATCGCGGCCACGGTCAACGAGGAGCTGTTCGGTAAACTGAAGGCTCCCGTACGCCGCCTCGGCGCGCCCTATTCGCCAGTACCGTTCTCCAAGCCGCTTGAAGACGTCTACATGGTGTCGGTGGACACCATCGTCGCGACCGTCAAGGAAGTGATGGGAAAATGACCCAGGTCCCGGCCTTTGCCCTCCTCCACGGAGGAGGGCATGGGAGCTGGGTCCGGGAAGAGACTGTCCGCGCCCTGGAAGCCCGGGGCGCGGCGGTCCTGGCTCTTGATGTGCCAGGCTGCGGCGCCAAGCGCGGGCGAGAAACGCTGGAGCTCGGCGTTGAGGCGGTGGCCGATGAACTGCTCGCCGATATCATGGCTTCTGGTCTAAAAGTCTGACTCATAATGTTTCTGATTGTGATCAGAGGGTTGCGAGCCTTCGGGTCATGAGCTGGACCGATGCCATGAAGAGCCATGCGGTTGAGCTTTCGAGAGTGGCCTCGAAGTCCTTGGCCAGGCGTCGGTTTCGGCCGAGCCAGGCGAAGGTGCGCTCCACGACCCATCGGCGGGGCAGCAGCACGAAGCCCTTGGCGGTGTCGGATCGCTTGATGATCTCGATCTTCCAGTCGCCGCGTCCGGCCATGGCGTGTCGCAGCTTGTCGCCGGCATAGCCGCCGTCGGCGAAGACCTGGCGCAGCCAGGGGAAGCTGGATCGGATCGCGGTCAGGACTTCGGGCGCGCCGTCGCGATCCTGGATATCGGCTGTATGGACCCGGGCTGTGACCAGCAAACCGCCAGTGTCGGTGAGGATGTGGCGCTTGCGGCCCTTGATCTTCTTGCCTGCGTCATAGCCGCAAGGCCCACCGCTTTCGGTGGTTTTGACGCTCTGGCTGTCGATCACTCCGGCGCTGGGCGAGGCCTGGCGCCCCGCCGCCTCACGGCAGGCCATCAGCAACAGATGATTGATCGAGGTCCAAAGGCCGCTGTCGCGCCAGGCGTAGAAATGGCGCTGAACCGTCGTCACCGGCGGGAAGTCCCCCGGCAGCATCCGCCACGGCAGGCCGCTGCGTAAAACATACAGCAGGGCGTTGGTGATCGTCCGCCGGGACCACTTGGCCGGTCGCCCCAGCCGAGACCGCGCCGGGACCAGCGGTTCCAGAACCGCCCATTCCTCGTCCGTCAGATCGCTTGAATACCGCAGGCCCTTTCGGGCATGCCTGCGCCGAGTGGTTTCGGTCCAAATGTCAAATTCCGTTGTTGGTTCGCACCTCCAACAGAATCACAAGTGCCTGAAATCACCCAACTTCATTTCGGGTCAGCCTCTAAATGAACAAAGGCGACGCGGGCCACATCGACCTGGTCGGGGCGGGTCTCGATATCGTGTAGCGCGCGACGCAGATCAACACGGTCTTGATCGTGCCGATGTACATCCCCACCGTCACGGGCCCCGCTCCACCCTCGGCGCGCCGTTTGCCGAAGCCGATGATCCTTAGCCGGTCGAGTTCGGCGAATTTCGTCTTACCGACCGGATCGGTCTTCAGCATCTTGAGCATGTCGAGCTTGGTTCGCCCGATCCTTTTACTCACCGACTTCAGGTCCGCGATATGAAGGTCCATCAGGTTGGCCAGAGTTCTCTTGTCAGCGATACGTGTGGGCTTGGGTTTGCCGCCCCGGTCGATGGTGCTTTCGGCAGCCGTGGCCCAACGCCGCGCGTCCTCGCGCTGATGGAAGGTCTCGCATATATAGCAGCCCTTGCGCCGAACGACGGCGCGCCAGGATCCGGACGGGAGCTTCACGAACGTGGCCAATTTTCGCGTACTCCCTGTGTACAGTGACGCGTCGTACCGTGGCGAAAAGTAGCGTGTCCTGGCTTATTCTGGCGTGTACACGCCCACCCTCAACTCATTGATTATCTTCTAAAAATGCAGCAATTTCAAGCACATAGATTCTCTATTGCACCTATGATGGACTGGAGCGACCGTCATTGCCGGTCGTTGCATCGCACCCTGTCGAGCCGGGCGTTGCTGTATTCTGAGATGGTGACCAGCGGCGCCATCGTGCACGGTGATCGTGAGAAGCTGCTGGGCTTTGATAGGGGACAGCACCCTGTCGCCTTGCAACTGGGTGGCTCTGATCCTGTCGAACTGGCGCTGGCGGCGCGTATTGGCGAGGATTTTGGCTATGACGAGATCAATCTGAACGTCGGCTGCCCTTCAGATCGCGTGCAGAGCGGCCGTTTCGGCGCTTGCCTGATGCGCGAGCCCCAACTGGTCGCTGAGTGCATGGCGGCGATCAAGGACGCAGTGGCGGTTCCGGCGACGGTGAAGTGCCGCATTGGCGTGGATGACCAGGATCCACAGGAGAGCCTGTTTGCCCTGGTCGACGCCAGCGCCGCCGCCGGAGTCGACAGCTTTGTAGTCCATGCCCGCAAGGCCTGGCTGAAGGGGCTATCGCCAAAGGAGAACCGTGACATCCCGCCGCTGGACTACGAGTTGGTCTATCGGCTGAAGCGCGAGCGCCCCAACTTGACGATTGTGATCAATGGCGGTGTCACCGACCTCGATGCGGTCGAGACCCATCTTCAACATGTGGACGGCGTGATGCTGGGGCGCTCGGCCTATCACGAGCCGGGCCTGCTGGGTGCGGTGGACCGACGGGTGTTCGGCGAGGCTGATGCGGATGTCTCGGAGTTCGAGGTCGTCGAACGCTTCAAGCCCTATCTCGCCGAGAAACTGGCTGCTGGCGTGCATCTGGCGGCCATGAGTCGGCACATGCTGGGCCTGTTCCACGGCCTGCCAGGGGCGCGGGCGTGGCGGCGAATCCTGACCGTCGAGGGCGTGCCGGCTGGAGCAGGGATCGAGGTCGTGGATCGGGCTCTGGACGCGGTGCGCCAGGCGATGGAGGCGCGGGAGGCCCGGTTCGCCGAGAGCGTTCTCGCCTAAGGGTGCAGGATCAGCGCGCGAGGCGTAGCCTCGAAGCGCGAGAGCCGGCCCAGATAGCTCATGCCCAGCAGCGAGGTTTCGAGGCCTTTCTCGATGACCAGGGCGTCGACGTCGCGCACGCGAGCGCCGGCGATGGCGACGCTGGCCAGCTTCACCGAGGCAGCGCGAGTGCGACCGTCGGCAGTGATTACGCTGTAGTCGTAGTTTAGCTTGTCGGTGTCGATCCCCAGACGCTGGGCGTCGGCCAGGCTGAGCGAGACGGCGGTGGCGCCAGTATCGACCAGAAAGCGCACGGCCTTGCCATCCACGGTCGCCTCGGCCCAGAAGTGGCCGTCGGCGCCCTTGGTCAGTTGGGCCGCGCCTTCGGAGCCGCCCAGCGTGGCGTTGGCGGCCGTCGGCGCGCGCAGCTCCGGTTGGCGCAGGTCATCCAGTGACACCACGGCCTTGGCGGCTCCCACCGCCGAGAGCGCTCCCACCATCGCGATAGCCGCGAACTTCAACATCGAAGACATCCCGCCTTGAAAGGCTTTGTGACCGTTTTCTTCGGCCGTTGACGTCGACCTTAGAGCGACAGGCGTTTGCAAGCGGTGAATCGGATCGCCGAATTATTGCGTATAGTTAATGATCCGGTAATCGTGATTACCGTTTTCCGATAAACACTGTGATTAAACTTGTGTAATGAAATACATGTCGTCGAATTAACTTCATCTGTGTTTTAGCCGGCAGTATCTCTCTGCCGAGCAAAGAGTTGCTTATCGAGGGAACGGACAATGAAAACGATCATCATGGCTGCCGCCATTGCTACGGCGCTGACCGGCGTCGCTCAGGCCGCACCGAAGGTAACCGACAACCAATTCCTCCAGGCGGCGCGCTGCCGCGGCCTGGCGTCGTCGGAAGGGCTCGGCCAGCTCAACACTCAGGCCGTTGACCTGCTGCTGCGTACCGAGGGCTACCCGCGTCCCCTGGCCGTCAAGCTGTCCTCCAATACCAAGATCAAGGCTGCCCAGACGGAAGGCGACAAGGCCACGGGCGCCAAGAAGGAAAAGCTGCTGGCTGAACGTCAGGGCGCCTGCGCCAGCTGGCTGAAGGGCGGCGAGTAAGGCTTAGCCTTGGCCGGCCATCAGGCTGGCCACAGGATCCGGACGATCGGGGAGGGCGGCCATGATGGCGGCCCTCTCCTGATCGCTCAGGCGGCCCCAGCCAGCGATTTCCGGCAGGGTTCGGCGGCACCCAAGGCAGTAGCCGCTAAGGCCGTCCACGGCGCAGACCTTCACGCATGGCGTGGTGATCGGGCGGGGCGGGGAAACGGTCGGGTCCATACGCAATTGTCTCCGGTTCGCGAGCGCGGCGCAACGTCCGGCGTGGTCCGAGCTGTATGTCTTCATTCCGAGGGTTCCAATGACCATTGCTCGTTTCACCTGCGCCGCCTTGGCCATTGCCGTTGCGACGCCCGTGCTCGCCGCGTCTCGGCTGACCGACAGCCAGTTCGTCCAGGCCTCGCGTTGCCAGGCATTGGCGAAGGCGTCGAGCCTTGGCGCTGCCGACGCCACCGGGTTCGAGGCCTTGGTCAAGGCCCAACGGCAAGCGCGCGTTGATCACATTGTCGACAAGGCTTCGGACGCCGCGAGCACGGCGAACAGCCAGGCGAAACGGGCCGATGGCGCCATCCGGGCCGACCTGGTCGCTGAGCGAGACGGTCCCTGCCAAGCCTTGCTGGCCAGCTAGACGCCAACCGACTTTACAAGACCGGACGCGGGCGCCAAAGCCCGCGCCATGACCGCTTCACCGTTCGACGACATTCGCGCCTTGGCTTCCAGTCCGCCGGCGGCCGGCGCCGCGCCCGCCCTGGTTCAGTCCGACCGACTGGCGGAGATATCGTCCTGGCTCACGGCCTGGACGGGCAAGACTCCGCCTGCTGTCAACCGGCCGGTGGTGGCGCTCTATGCAGGAGCTCGTCAGGGCGTGGGGCCCCGCGGCTATGCGCGGGACCGGCTGGAAGCCGTCGCCTCCGGCGGCGCGACGGTCTGCCGGCTGGCCGGCGCGCAAGGCGCGGGCCTGGAGGCCTTCGATCTTGCCGTGGATCGCCCGACGCCCAACGCCGTCGACAAGGCCGCGATGAGCGAGAAGGAGTGCGCCGCGACCATGGCCTTCGGCATGGAGGCTCTGGCCAAGCAGCCGGACCTGCTGATCCCAGGCGTTATCGCCGCCGAAACCGACATGATCGCCTCGTGCGTCGCCCTGGCCCTGTTCGGTGGCGAGGCCAGCGACTGGACCGACGCGCCTGACCTGGTGGTCGCCGCCGTGGAGCGCGCGCGGGAGGAGGGCGGCCTCGGAGATCCGCTGCAGGTCCTGCGTCAGCTTGGCGGTCGGGAGACCGCGGCCGTGGCGGGCGCGATCCTGGCAGCGCGGGTGCAGACTATCCCGGTGTTGCTTGACGGCTACGCTGCCTGCGCCGCTGCAGCCGTGCTTTACAAGATTGATCCGGGCCTGTTGGATCATTGCATTGCCGCTCATGCCGGCGCCGCGAAAGGCCATGCACGGCTGCTGGCGGCTATCGACAAGCCACCACTTCTGGCGCTCGATATCGTCGACGAGGAAGGGGTGGGCGGCGCTCTCGCTCTCGCCCTCGTCAAGCTGGCTTGCGAGGCGCGATAGGCTTCTAACTGAACGCGGATCATATTCGTTTCCGTTGACGCTAACGTCATCTTTCCAAACGCTCGTTCGACATCTATCGTGGCGCCCGACACAACAAATCGGCCCCTCCCCAAGGAGGCCGAAACCGGGAGCCCGCCATGAATCTCGACTTCTCGCCCGAGGACGTCGCCTTCCGCGACGAAGTCCGCGCCTTCATCGCCGAGACCTATCCGGCCGGCCTGCGTGAAAAGCAGGAGGAGGGCGAGGAAATGGCGAAGGAGGACTTCCTGTCCTGGCACCGCGCCCTGGCGAAAAAGGGCTGGGTTGCCCCAGCTTGGCCCGAGAAGTTCGGCGGTCCGGGCTGGACCTCGGTTCAGCGCTACATCTGGTCGGAAGAGACCGCCCGCGCCGACTGCGTGCCCATCCTGCCGTTCGGCATCAACATGGTCGGGCCGGTGATCTACACCTTCGCCACGCCCGAGCAGAAGGAACGTTTCCTGCCGCCGACCCTGTCGGGCGACATCTGGTGGGCGCAGGGCTATTCCGAACCGGGCGCCGGTTCCGACCTGGCCAGCCTCAAGACCAAGGCAGAGCGCTTCACCGGCGACGACGGCAAGGAATATTACCTGGTCAACGGCCAGAAGACCTGGACCACCCTGGCCCAGCACGCCGACTGGATCTTCTGTCTGGTCCGCACTGATCCTGTGGCCAAGATCCAGGAAGGCATCTCGTTCCTGCTGATCGACATGAAGTCGCCGGGCGTCACCGTGCGTCCGATCATCACCCTGGGCGGCGAGCACGAGGTCAACGAAGTCTGGCTCGAGAACGTCAAGGTGCCGGTCGAGAACCGCATCTTCGACGAGAACAAGGGCTGGACCTGCGCCAAGTTCCTGCTGGCCCACGAGCGCTCCGGCATCGCCGGCGTCGCCCGCTCCAAGCGCGGCATCGAGCGCATCCGCGCCATCGCTTCCATTGAGCTCTCGGATGACGGCGAGGCCCTGCTGAAGGATCCGGTGTTTAAGCGCAAGGTCGCCGAACTGGAGATCGACCTGACCGCCCTGGAGTTCACCGAGTTGCGCACCCTGGCGGGCGAAGCGGCCGGCAAAGGTCCCGGTCCGGAATCCAGCGTCCTGAAGATCAAGGGCACCGAGATCCAGCAACGGATCACCGAGCTCGTCCTGGAAGCCGCCGGCCACTATGGCGCGCCGTACTTCCGTGGCTTTCCGAAGGACGGCGACAACGCCCATCCGATCGGTCCCGATTTCGCTCATCGCTCGGCGCCCCACTATTTCAACGTCCGCAAGACGTCGATCTATGGCGGCTCCAACGAGATCCAGCGCAACATCATCGCCAAGATGGTGCTGGGGCTCTGATCTTTCTGCCTTCTCCCCCCGCGGGAGAAGGTGTCGCGCAGCGACGGATGAGGGGTTTCCCTGATCCGTCCGCGTGACCCCTCATCCGACCCCGGCTGACGCCGGGGCCACCTTCTCCCGCAAGGGGAGAAGGGTCTCGAACAAGGACCGCGCCGAGCGGTCGAACAAAAAGACGGGAAACCCTGGGATGGATTTCAACTTCACCGAAGAGCAGTCGATGGTCCGCGACACGGTCGCGAGCTTCCTGCAGGACAAGTACGACTTCGAGACCCGCCGGAAGATCGTGGCCTCCGAGAGCGGCTGGCGCGCCGATCACTGGAAGGCCTTCGCCGAGGAGCTTGGCGTCCTGGGAGCCTCGTTCAGCGAAGAGCTGGGCGGCCTGGGCGGCGGAGCCATCGACAACATGATCATCATGGAAGAGTTCGGCAAAGCCCTGGTCATCGAGCCCTATCTGGGCACGGTCGTGGTCGGCGGCGGCTTCATGAAGCACTCGGGCTATGCGGGCGCGGCCTCGGTCATCGAAGGCATCATCGGCGGCGCGACCACCATCGCCTTCGCCTATGCCGAACCCCAGGGCCGCTACACCTGGCGTGACCTTAAGACGACCGCCAAGAAGGACGGCTCGGGCTATGTCCTGAACGGCCACAAGGCCGTCGTGGTCGGCGCGCCGTTCGCTTCGCACCTGATCGTTACGGCCCGAACCGGCGGCGCCCAGCGCGACGCTGGCGGCGTGTCGGTGTTCCTGATCGACAAGAGCCTGCCGGGCATCGTCACCCGCGACTATCCCACCGTGGATGGCGGCCGTGCTTCGGAAGTCTTCTTCGAGAACGTCTCCATCCCCGCCGACGCCCTGATCGGCGCCGAGGGCGAGGGCCTGCCGCTGATCGACAAGGTGATCGACGAGGCCACCGCCGCCGTCGGCGCGGAAGCTGTCGGCGTGCTGCGCAAGCTGCATGGAGGCACGCTCGACTACGCCAAGCAGCGCAAGCAGTTCGGCACCGCCATCGCCAACTTCCAGGTGCTTCAGCACCGGATGGTCGACATGTTCATCAATGTCGAGCAGGCCGTCTCGATGACCTATATGGCCACCATCAAGATCGACGAGGACGACGCCACCCGCGCCAAGGCCGTCTCGGCGATGAAGGTTCAGATCGGCCGGGCCTGCAAGTTCGTGGGCCAGAACGCCATCCAGATCCATGGCGGCATGGGCATGACCGACGAGCTGGCCATAGGCCACTATTTCAAGCGCGCCTCGATCATTGAGGGCCTGTACGGCTCTGTCGATCATCACCTGAAGCGATACGAATCCGTGTCGTTCGACGCAGCAGCCTAGCGACGAGGCGGCGACGCCCACGGAGCATCGACGAAAACATTGAAAACCGCCTGCGTCATGCCGACGCGGGCGGTTTTTTCTTTAGCTCCGTCGCAGTTTCGTCCTTCCAGACCGCTCGCATGGCGCTCAAAGGTCGCCGCTTCGATCCGCGCGCCTGGGAAGCCGGGCCGCACAGGGTTTATGCGTTTCGGTGATCTAATAACTACCGTGTACTGAATAAATAGCGCTACCCGAGCGGCATCAAAAAACGGCATGTTCCGTGCGCTGATATAGTCCGTTTACGGATTAAATAACTTGCGAACCACGTAGTTCGGCGCATGCTTTCCTTCGACGCGCTGACGACTAGGAGGGGACCGCCCCTGTAAGCCGCGCGCGTCTCCTGGTCCAACGGCCTGTCTGGGAGACGCCGCCATGAACGTATCTAAGATGAACCACGCCATGATGTCATTCGCCCTGCTGGGCGGGATGCTCGTCGGCGGAAGATCCACTCCGGCGCCCAAGCCGCCCAAGCCCACCAAGAGCAAATAGGCTCAAGCCCAGCATAGAAGGGGCGATCCGCACGCGCGGATCGCCCCTTTGCGCATCAGGGCTTGGCGGCCGTGTTGCATTCGGCGATGGCGGCTTCGTCAAGGGCTTCGCCGCGATAGTTGAACGCCGTGACGGCGCCCAGTTGGCCCACCAGCTTGCGACAAGCGCGCAGGCTGGGCAGCGACTTCACCTTGGGCGCCTTGCATACGTCGGTCTTGCAGCGCCACAGGGCGCCGTCCTGGATCAGGTGGTCTGCCGTGCCCGGCGACTTCAGGGTCAACCAGGCGCTCTCTGTGTCGGCGGCGAAGGCCGGTGCAGACAGCAGGGCGCAGGCCGTCAGGCCCATAAGAAGGGTACGCATTGTGTGTTTTCCTATCCCCGCGCCGGTGGGAGTCCGACGCTGGCGGATAGTGCGTTTCTTTTGGAAACTATGTCAACTGCCGAACACTTGTTGGAGCGCCGCTTTGATAGGTTTCCGCGCCCCATGACAAGAGCGCCGGGGTGATATCGTCGGCATCCGCAACCGATCGCCAGCAATCGACCAGCGAGGGTGGGGTCAGCCTCTCGTCGATGGTGTGCTGCAGCAGGACAAACAGCGGGTCCCAGAAACCGCGCGGATTGTGGAACACGATGGGCTTCTGGTGCAGGTCCAGCCGCCGCCAGGAGAGGAGCTCGATGATCTCCTCCAAGGTCCCGATGCCGCCCGGCAGCACGACAAAGGCGTCGGCCTGTTCGAACATCAGCATTTTCCGCTCGTGCATGTTGTCGACCACGACGGTCTCGACATCGTCGAACGGCTGCTCGCGGCCGGTCAGGAACTTGGGGATGATCCCAAGCACGCGTCCGCCGGCGGCGTGGGCGCCGCGCGCCGTCGCGCCCATCAGGCCAACGCCCCCGCCGCCATAGATCAGCTTCAGGCCCGCCTTGGCGAAGCTCGCGCCGATCTGGCTGGCGGCCGCGATAAAGGCGGGATCGGCGTCATTGGAGGAACCGCAATAGACGCAGACCGAGTCCAGGCGCCTAGACTCATCGGGCATCGTCGTCCACTCCAACAAAAGAAAGGGCGCGCCAGGCCGGCGCGCCACCTATGTAAACGTCGGCGCGGTTCGTCGCGCCGACAAGAGCGACGCATGATCAGGATTTGCACCGCCCGTTTCAAGTCACGGCTCGTCCGAGGCGCAGTTATCGGGATCCTGGCCGGGATCAGCCTCGCGCTCGGCGCCTGCGACGGATCCGGGCAGGACGAGTGGCGACCCAAGAGCGCGCCGCCCTCGACTCAGACCGACGCCTCCGAGGCCGGCTATATCGCGCCGCCGCATATCTTGCAGGCAGAGCGTGAGCCGACGGGTCTGGTGCTGAAAGGCGCTGGCGCGCCGGAAGCCAGCGTGCGGCTGGGCGCCCCGACCGGTGAAACCGTCGTCGGCCAGATCGACGCCGGCGGACGCTGGAGCCTGACCGTGCCGGCAAGCGACGGCGTTCGCCTGTACGGCCTTTCGATGACGCGCGGTGGCCGCACAGTTCAGGGCCAGGGCTATGTGATGGTCACGCCCGATGGCGACGTGGCGCTGCTGCGGGCCGGCGCGGGCGCCCGGCGCCTGGCGCCGGGATCGGCATCCCCAAATATCCTTGCGGTCGACGTCGACCGGGGGGGCGGCGCGGTGATCTCGGGCATGGCTACGCCGGGCGCGGGGCTAGGCGTCCGTGTTGATCGCACCCCGCGCGCTGTCGGTCAGGCCGGCGATGATGGGCGCTTCTCGCTGTCCCTGAGCGAACCACTCGGGGCGGGAGCCCGCGACATTCAGGTCAGCGGCGAGGGCGGCGAGCAAAGGATCACGGTCGTGGTTTCGCCCGCCGCACCGCTGGTCGACGGGCCGGTTCGCGCCCAGCGCGTTGATGTCGGCTGGCGCGTTGACTGGATGACACCGGGCGGCGGCGTACAGACAACGCTGATTATCCAGGCCCCTGCACGGTGAGGGGTTTCGGCACGGCGCCGTCAGCGCGTGAGGCGGTTGCAGGCGCAGTGGCGCCGCCAGTCGTCCGTGTGCGCTTCTGGAGTGCGATGGGCGATCTTTTCCGATTGGTCCTGCGCTCGAACGCGCCGGGCCTGCGCTGGCGCATCACCCTGGCTCTGGCCTTCACCCTTATCGGCAAGGCTCTCGGCGTTCTGGCTCCCTTGCTGCTGGGCGCGGCCGTCAACCGGTTGGCGGCGGGGCAGAGCGCGGCGGTCGTTGTCAGTTGGACCTTCGCCGGCCTGGCGACGGCTTGGGCCTTGGTGCGTTTTATTTCGGCGGCGGCGCCCCAGGCGCGGGACGCAGTCTTCACGCCCGTGGCCCAGGCGGCCCAGAACCGGGCGGCGGTCGAGACCTTCGCCCATGCCCTTTCGCTGTCGATAGACTTCCATCAGTCCAAGCGCACAGGATCTCTATCGCGCGTCATTGATCGCGGCGCGCGGTCAATGGACTTCCTGCTGCGCAGCCTGGTCTTCAACCTGGGTCCGACCGCGATCGAGCTGCTGATGGCGGCCGTCGTGCTAGCCAAGGCCTATGACTGGCGGTTCGCCGCCATCGCCCTGCTCACCGTCGGTGTTTACGGTTACATTACCTTCGCCATTTCCGACTGGCGCATCGGCCATCGCCGGGCGCTGAACGAGGCCGACGCCGAGGCCGCAGGCCGGGCGGTGGATTCGCTGATCAACTACGAGACCGTCAAATCCTTCGGCGGAGAGGACCGCGCGGTCGGGGGCTACAAGAGCGCGCTCGACGTCTATGGCGACGCCCAGGTCAAGTCGACCAACTCCCTGACTGTACTCAACATCGTCCAGGCGGCGGTCATGAGCCTGGGCTTGGGCGCGATGGCCGTGCTGGCGGGCATGGAAGCCTCCGCGGGACGCATGGGGCCGGGTGACGTCACGGCCGCCGTGCTGATCCTGATAAATCTCTATGCGCCGCTGAATATCCTTGGCTTTGCCTATCGCGAGATTCGCCAGTCGTTCATCGACATGGAAGCCATGCTCGACCTGCGTCGTCAAAGCGCCGACGTGGCCGATGCGCCAGACGCCATCGACCTGCCGCCCTGCGCCGACCAGCGCGGCGGGGCTGTGGTGTTCGAGGCCGTGTCGTTCCGCCATGGCGCGCGCTCGGAAGGGCTAAAGGACGTCAGCTTCTCGATCCCGCCCGGGACCACGGTGGCCATCGTCGGACCTTCGGGCGCGGGCAAGACCACCCTGGTGCGCCTGGCGCTGCGAATGATCGACCCGCAGGCTGGGAAGATCACCCTCGACGGCTGCGACCTGCGCGACCTGCGTCAGGCCTCTCTGCGCGGCGCGATCGCTCTGGTCCCGCAGGATGTAGCCCTGTTCAACGAGACCGTGCTCAGCAACATCGGTTTCGCCAGGCCCGAGGCCACGGAGGCCGAGATCTGGGCGGCTGCCGAGGCCGCCGAACTGGGCGAGTTCATCCGCAACCTGCCCGAAGGCATGGCCACCAAGGTCGGCGAACGGGGGCTGAAGCTGTCTGGCGGCGAGCGCCAGCGGGTTGGCATCGCCCGGGCCTTGCTGGCCCAGCCCCGCGTTCTGATTCTTGACGAGGCGACCAGCGCTCTGGATAGCCGCACCGAAGCGGCGATCCAGGAGACCCTGCGCAAGGCCAGGGCAGGGCGCACCACGCTGGTGGTGGCTCACCGGCTCTCGACCATCGCCGACGCGGACGAGATCGTGGTCCTGCGCAGGGGCAGGATCGTCGAGCGCGGCGCCCATGCCGCCCTGCTGGAGGCCGGCGGCGAGTATGCGGCTCTGTGGCGGCGCCAGACGCGGGAAAAGCCGGCCACCTGACTGGCCTTCGCGTAACCGCGCCGAAGGTCTATATCCGTCGCACACAGTTTCGGAGTTTCGCCTTGCGCTATCTGCACACCATGGTCCGCGTCCGCGATCTGGACGCCTCGCTGCGGTTCTATTGCGAGGGCTTGGGCCTGACCGAAATGTACCGGATGGAAAACGACAAGGGCCGCTTCACCCTGGTGTTCCTGGCCGCGCCGGAAGACGTGGAACTGGCCGTGGAGCGCAAGGCGCCGCTGGTCGAGCTGACTTACAATTGGGACCCCGAGGACTATGACGGCGGCCGCAATTTCGGCCATCTGGCCTATCGGGTCGACGACATCTACGAGACCTGCCAGCGCCTGATGGATATGGGCGTAACCATCAACCGCCCGCCGCGCGACGGGCACATGGCGTTCGTGAGATCGCCTGACAATATCTCGGTAGAGCTGCTACAGCACGGCAGCCTGCCCCCCGCCGAGCCGTGGGCGTCGATGCCCAATACCGGCGCCTGGTAGTCCCGATCAGGCGCGGGCCGAAGCCAGCTCCTCGAGTCGCCGCCGAGGGTGATCGGCTATGGCCGCCCAGACCAGCTGTTCCAGGCGCAGGCGATAGGCGGCCTCATATCCGGTCGTGAAGGGTGATTGAGCGCTGCCTGGCGGCTGAATCGCCAGCGCCCGCGCCAGCTGCTTGCGGGCCAGGACAGCCTCCCGATCGACCGGGATCTCCATGCGTTCCACCGCGATCCAGTGATCCAGCTCCATGGTCGCCTTGACGGCGGTCTGGATCAGAGCCGGCAGGGAGTGGATGTCCTGACGCGACTCGATCTCCATCACGGGGACAATGGCCTGGGGATCCTCGACCTTGAACTCAAGTGTGGCGATAACGCGTTGCAGGGTCGCGGGCCAGTGGTCGTCGGCAGTGATCATGGTCAAGCCATAGCGCCGACGGCGGCGTCGGAGAAGCGTCGCGTAGCGTTGTTGGCTTGGCCATGGAACCCTGCGGCCCTTTGGGGCGCAGTCGACGTCCCCAAATCGGGGAAGTGGCGAGACGAAGCAGCCGCTGGCGGCGCGGAACAAGGCTCAGGAGTGTTTGGAAGGGGAAAGCGCGACCTCCGCCGAAGCGAAGGTCGCTGCTCAAGCCAGAGGTGGCTCCGCGGGTAGGATTCGAACCTACGACCAGCCGGTTAACAGCCGGCTGCTCTACCACTGAGCTACCGCGGAACAGGTCGCCTCAGGAAGAGGCCGGGTGATAGCCGCCTCGTTGACTCGGCGCAAGCGCCTTCGAACAAAAAAACAGCCCGGCTTGTGACCGGGCTGTGAAAGTCAGTGATGGTGGGCGCCTTCAAAGAAGACACTCGAAAACTGCGCGTTTATAGTTAATCGGGTCTTAATTTCAGGCGGCGCCATAAGGTCGCAACCGGTCCTTCCTCCCCTTCGCAACCTGTTCGCATTGCCTTGGGGGGAGGGGCGGACCTATAAGCCTGCTCGAACGCCTAGTCCGACCGAGGGATTCCATGAGCACCGATTTCGCCGCCGCGCGGCTGAACATGGTGGAAAGCCAGATCCGCACCGCCGACGTCACCGACCTGCCTTTGCAGGACGCGCTGCGCGTGGTGGCCCGCGAGGCCGTGGTCCCGGCGAGCAAGGCCTATCTGGCCTATGCCGACGCCGAGGTCGAATATGCGCCAGGCCGCTGGCTGCTGCGCCCGCGCGATGTGGGCAAGTTGCTGCAATACCTGAAGCCTCGCGCGGGCGAGAAGGCCTTGGCCATCGCCGCGCCCTATGCTGCCGTTGTTCTTGAAACCATGGGCCTTTCGGTCACCCGCCTCGATGGCGACGACCTGAAGAGCCCCGCCGGCGCCGGCTACGACATCATCATCTGCGAAGGCGCGGTCGGCGTGGCTCCCGCCGCTTGGACCCAGGCCCTGGCGGTCGGCGGTCGGCTTGGTGTCGTGGAGCGCGGCGGCCCTGTCGGACAGGCGACCATCTATGTTCATGCCGAAGACGGTATCGGGCGCCGGACCGTGTTCGACTCCACGCCGCCGGTTCTGGCGGGCTTCTCCGCCGAGCCGGGCTTCGCATTCTAGTCCGAACCGGGCAGGGTCTTTTGTGTTGTAGAAACATGCGCGCAACGTGTGGGTGAAAAAAGCTTAACTGGCGGCCGGTGGCGGTCAGCCCTACACGCGCTCATATGTTAAGTGCGGGCGCGAGCGTCGTGTGTCTTGGGGATAGAACTTGATGTCGAATAGCCGTCGGGCCGGATTGTTGGCCGCCGCTTGCAGCTTGGGCCTGATGGCCGGCTTCGTGTCCGCCGCCCAGGCCGAGACGCTGACCGACGCTATCGCCCTGGCGTATCAGACCAATCCCACGTTGCAGCAGCAGCGCGCGACGCAGCGCGCCACCGACGAAAGCGTGGTTCAGGCCAAGACGGCCTTCCGGCCGACGGCCAGCCTTTCAGCCGACGTCACCGAGGCCCGTAGCGATCCGAACGGCGGTGCGAGCATCGAGACCTCGGGCAGCGGCGCGGTCCTGTCCATCAGTCAGCCGCTCTATACGGGCGGCAAGGCCAGCGCCAACCTGACAGCCGCCGAAGCCGACGTGCTGTCAGCCCGCGAAAGCCTGCGCAATGTCGAACAGAACGTCCTGATCAATGTGATCCAGGCCTATGTCGATGTTCGGCGCGACGAGGAGCGCCTACGCATCTCGCAGGAGAACGTTTCGGTTCTGGGCCGCCAGCTCGACGAATCCAACGCCCGTTTCGAAGTGGGCGAGATCACGCGCACCGACGTTGCTCAGTCGCAGGCTCGCCGCGCGGCGGCTCAGGCCGCCCTCAGCTCGGCCCAGGCCCAGCTGTCGATCAGCCGCGCGGGCTATGCCGCCATCGTCGGCCAGAACCCGACCGATCTGGTTGCCGAGCCCTCGCTTGCAGCCTTGCTTCCGCCGACGGTCGAGCAAGCCTTCGACGCCGCCGAGAACAACAATCCGCAAGTCGCGGCCGCGCGCTTCAATGAACGCGCCGCGGCGGCGCGTGTGGCCTCGGCCCGCGCTTCGCGTCGGCCCACCGTGTCGGCTCGGGCGCAACTGGGCTACGACGCCAACGAGGTCAACGGTCGTGGCGATCAGTTCTCCGACTATGACCGGCAACTGTCGGGGGCTGTAACCGCCTCGATCCCTCTGTTTACCGGCGGTCTGATTTCGTCCCAGGTTCGCGCCGCCGCCGAGCGCGAGAACGCCGCGCGCATCGCCGTGGAAGGCGCCAAGCGCGCCGCTCTGCAATCGGTTTCCAATGCGTGGAGCAGCTTGCTGGCCTCGCGTTCCAACCTGGTCTCGAACGAAGAACAGGTCCGCGCCGCGCGCATTGCCTTCGAAGGCGTGCGTCAAGAGCAGCAGGTCGGTCTGCGCACCACCCTGGACGTACTGAACGCCCAGCAGGAATTGCGCTCGGCCGAGCTGGCCCTGGTCTCGGCCCGTCGCGACGAATATGTCGCCAGCGCCAGCGTGCTTCAGGCCATGGGCGCTCTGAACATTGCCTCTCTGGCCCCGGACGTCGCCGTCTACGACCCGAAGACCTCGTACAATCGCGTCAATCACGCCCTGGGATGGGTGCCGTGGGAGCCGGTGGTGCAGGTCATCGACAAGGTCGGCGCACCGTCAACCAAGCCTTCCTCGAAGTAGACCTCACCGCGTCGATTTCGCCCACCTGCGATCCTTGCGCTTGCTTAAGCCGCGCAAGTCTGCACCATCGGGGGTAAGCGCCCCTTGGGGTGCGCAAGGATTCGTACCTCTTTCCGACGGCCCCCGCACATGTCCGACCAGAGCTCTCAAGAACCGACGATGGAGGAGATCCTCGCCTCCATCCGGCGCATCATCTCCGAAGATGACGCTCCGGCGGAGCCCGAGGCCGCAGCGGCGCCCGCGCCTGAGCCCGAACCTGAGTATCAGGCTCCGGCCGAAGACGACGTGCTTGAGCTGACCGATCCGATCGAACCGGAACCCGGTTACAAGCCGGAACCTGGGCCGGTCGAGAGCCTCGGTGATCTCGACGTCTATTCGCCGCCCTCGCCCGCGCCGGAACCTGCCTATACGCCGCCGGCTCCGTCGTTCAATCGCGACGATGTGGCCGAGACCCTGGTCGGCGATCACGCCTCCAACCTCGCCGCCAGCGCCTTTGGCAGCCTGAGCTCGGCCCTGCTGATGCCCAAGGACGGCCGGACGCTGGAAGATGTGGTCCATGAGTTGCTGCGCCCGCTGCTCAAGGAGTGGCTGGACCAAAACCTGCCGCGCATCGTCGAGACCAAGGTGGAAGAAGAAGTCCACCGCATCGCGCGCGGTCGCGTATAAAATCGGGTCTCGCGACAGCTTCGGCTGCAGCGCGGACCTCGAAACCTGAAGAGGCGGTCGCTCCGGCGACCGCCTTTTTCCGTTCAAATCCTTCCTGAATCCAGGCCACCCGGTTTCGCGCGGCGGCCGCAGATGGCATACCCGCACCGCCATGCTAGACAAGACCTTCGATCCCAAAGCCGCCGAACCCCGCCTGTACGCCGCCTGGGAGGCCTCCGGGGCCTTCAAGCCGAGCGAGGATCCGAACGCCGAGCCGTTCGTGATCGTCATCCCGCCGCCGAACGTAACGGGCTCGCTGCACATCGGCCATGCGCTGAACAACACGCTGCAGGACGTGCTGACCCGCTTCCACCGCATGCGCGGCAAGGCGGCCCTGTGGCTGCCGGGCACCGACCACGCGGGCATCGCCACCCAGATGGTGGTCGAGCGCCAGCTGGCCGCCGCCGGCAATGCCGGTCGCCGCGACATGGGCCGCGAAGCCTTCGTCGAGAAGATCTGGGAATGGAAGGCCGAGAGCGGCGGCACGATCATCAACCAGCTGCGCCGCCTGGGCGCCAGCTGCGACTGGTCGCGCGAGCGCTTCACCCTGGACGAGGGCCTGTCGGCCGCCGTCCGCAAGGTGTTCGTCCAGCTGTACAAGCAAAACCTGCTCTACCGCGACAAGCGGCTGGTCAACTGGGACCCGCAGTTCCAAACCGCCATCTCCGACCTTGAGGTCGAGCAGAAGGAGGTCGACGGCCACTATTGGCACTTCGCCTATCCGTTGGCCGACGGCGTGACCTTCCAGTACCCGGTCGCCTTCGACGAGGACGGCAAGGCCACCGAGTTCGAGACCCGCGACTTCATCGTCGTGGCCACCACACGCCCCGAGACGATGCTGGGCGACACCGCCGTCGCCGTTCACCCGAGCGATGAGCGCTACAAGGACCTGGTCGGCAAGCACGTCGTGCTGCCGATCGTCGGCCGCCGTATCCCGATCGTCGCCGACGACTATGCCGACCCGACCAAGGGCTCCGGCGCGGTAAAGATCACCCCGGCCCATGACTTCAACGACTTCGGCGTCGGCAAACGCCATGGCTTGGAAGCCATCAACATTCTGACGCCCGATGCGCGCCTGAACGACACCGTGCCCGCTGAGTATCAAGGTCTTGACCGTTTCGTGGCCCGCAAGGCGATCATCGCCAAGGCCGAGGAGGACGGCTGGCTGCGCGAGATCGAGAAGACCAGGCACATGGTCCCGCACGGCGACCGCTCCGGCGTGGTCATCGAGCCCTATCTGACCGACCAGTGGTACGTCGACGCCAAGACCTTGGCGCAACCGGCCCTGAAGGCCGTCGAGAATGGCGACACCGTCTTCGAGCCAAAGCACTGGGAAAAGACCTACTTCGAGTGGCTGCGCAACATCGAGCCCTGGTGCGTGTCGCGCCAGCTCTGGTGGGGCCACCGCATTCCGGCGTGGTTCGGTCCCAAACTGTCAGCCGACGGTGAACCTCAGTACGTTGAGGGCCAGTTCGAGATCTTCGTCGCTGAGACCGAAGAGGAGGCGCTTGCCGAAGCGCAAGCTCACTACTCGAAGCTCGGCTTCAATAAGCGGATCAAGGTTCTTGCATCCGCTCAGGTATCCCTGAGCGACGCGAGCTATTCGGCCGCCAACGAGATCGGTCTTTTCCGCGACGAAGACGTTCTCGACACCTGGTTCAGCTCCGCCTTATGGCCGTTCTCGACCCTGGGCTGGCCGGAGAAGACCACGGACGTCGCCCGCTTTTACCCGACCAGCACCCTGGTCACCGGCTTTGACATCATCTTCTTCTGGGTCGCCCGGATGATGATGATGGGCATCCACTTCATGGGCGAAGTTCCGTTCAAGCAGGTGTTCATCAACGCCCTCGTCCGTGACGAGAAGGGCGCCAAGATGAGCAAGTCCAAGGGCAATGTGATGGACCCCTTGGTCCTGATCGACGAACTGGGCTGCGACGCCGTGCGCTTCACCATGACGGCGATGTCGGGTCAGGCGCGCGACATTAAACTATCGAAGCAACGCATTGAAGGTTATCGCAACTTTGGCACCAAGCTGTGGAACGCCTCGCGCTTCGCCCAGATGAACGAGTGCGTCCGCGTCGAGGGCTTCGATCCCGCGACCGTCCAGCAGCCGATCAACAAGTGGATCCGTGGCGAGACCGTCAAGACCGTCGCCGAAGTGACCCGCGCCCTTGAAGCGCCGTCGTTCGATGCGGCCGCCGGCGCGCTCTACAAGTTCATCTGGAACGTTTTCTGCGACTGGTATCTGGAGCTGGCCAAGCCGGTTCTGAACGGCGACGACGCCGCCGCCAAGGCCGAGACCCGCGCCACCGCGGCTTGGGCGCTGGACGTGATCCTCAAGCTTCTGCACCCGGTGATGCCGTTCATCACCGAGGAGCTGTGGGACAAGACCGCCGAGTTTGGCCCCAAGCGCGATGGCCTGCTGATTTCGGCCAAGTGGCCGGAGCTGCCGGAAAGCTGGATCGACGCCGCCGCCGAGGCCGAGATCGGCTGGCTGGTGGACACCGTCAGCGAGATTCGCTCGGTGCGCGCCGAGATGAATGTGCCCCCGGGCGCCAAGCCGCCTCTGACCCTGATCGGCGCCAGCGCCGAGACCAGGGCGCGCCTGGCCCGTCACCGCGACCTGCTGCTGACACTGGCTCGTCTGGACAGTGCCCGTGAAGCCGACGCGCCTCCGACTGGCGCCGTGCCCTTCGTGCTGGGCGAGGCGACCGGCGCTCTCGCCATCGCCGAGTTCATCGACCTGGCGGCCGAGAAGGCGCGTCTGACCAGGGAAATCGCCGGCCATGTCGGCGAGATCGAGAAGACCGCCAAGAAGTTGAACAATCCCGACTTCCTGGCTCGCGCCAAGGAGGAGGTCGTCGAGGAAAATCGCGAACGCCTCGCCGAGGCCGAAGCGGCCAAGGCCAAGCTGGAGGCGGCGCTCGTCCGACTAGCGTCGGTCGGGTAGGGCGCGCTGGTTCTGTTCGACGTTTGAGGGCGGTGTCGCTAAGGCGTGCCGCCCTTTTCCTTGGCGCTTTGACGTTACGGCATGCCGCTTACCTGAACCCTAGGTTATCGATGTTCCCTTAGGATCAAACAGACGTTTGCATCGGGCTCGCGGCTGTGCTTTCTCCCTATTGAACGCGCTCGATTACAAGGCGCGACCATACCGGGAGAGTAAACATGACCCAGGCCACCCCCGCGTCGATTCCTTGGCCCGCCATGTCGGTTCAGCAAGCCTATGCCATGATCACCCAGCCGGGCACGGCTGGCGAGATGGAAGAGGTTGAGATCCGCGGCGTGAAGACCCGGACCTGGAAAAACGTCCCGCCGACCTTGCGCGACACGCTGGTTCTGGGCCGCGCCCATGGCGAGCGGATATTCCTGGTTCACGAGGACGAGCGGGTCAGCTTCGAGGCCTTCTACCGCGCCGTCACGGTGTTCGCGGCCGAGCTGGCGGCCAAGGGTGTGCAGAAGGGCGACCGTGTCGCCATCGTCATGCGCAACCTGCCTGAATGGCCGGTAGCCTTCTATGCAGGCATGGTGATCGGCGCGATCGTGACGCCTCTGAACGCCTGGTGGACGGCCGGCGAGCTGGAATACGGCCTGCTGGATTCCGGTGCCAAGACGCTGGTGGTCGATGTCGAGCGCTACGAGCGCCTGGCCGAGCACCTGCACAACTGCCCCGAGCTCGAGCGCGTCTATGTCAGCCGCGCCAAGGAAGAGATCGCCCACCCCTATGTTACGCGCCTGGAGACGGTGATCAGCTGTCCCAACGATTGGGCCAAGCTGGACGAACAGCCTCTGCCGACCACGCCGCTGACGGCTGATGACGACGCGACGATCTTCTACACCTCGGGCACCACCGGTAAGCCCAAGGGCGCCATCGGCACCCATCGCAACATCAACAGCAACATCTTCGCCGCCGCCGCCGCCGGCGCGCGCAGCTTCCTGCGTCGGGGCGAAGCGCCGCCGGAGCCCGATCCCAACGGCCCGCAGCGCGGCTCGCTCATCTCGGTGCCGTTCTTCCACGCCACCGGCTGTTTCGCGGTCCTGAACCCGTCGCTGTTCGGCGGCGCAAAGCTGGCCATGATCCGCAAGTGGGATCCCGACAAAGCCATGCAGCTGATTCAGGACGAGCGCCTGACCCAAATGGGCGGCGTTCCAACCATCGCATGGCAGATCATCGAGCATCCCAACCGCGAGAAGTACGACCTGTCCTCCATCGAGGCCGTGGCCTATGGCGGCGCGCCGTCGGCTCCCGAGCTGGTCCGCAAGATCAAGGAAATCTGGCCCAAAGCCTCGCCCGGCAACGGCTGGGGCATGACCGAGACCTCGGCGACTGCCACCAGTAACTCGGCGGAAGACTACGAGAACCGCCCCGACAGCTGCGGCCCCGCTGTTCCGGTCACCGACCTGAAGATCATGACCGTCGAAGAGCCGCATCGCGAACTGCCCATCGGTGAGGTCGGCGAGCTGTGGTGCCGCGGCCCGCAGGTCGTGCGCGGCTATTGGAACAAGCCTGAAGCGACGGCCCAGACCTTCATCGATGGCTGGGTGAAGACCGGGGACCTGGCGCGTCTCGACGCCGAGGGTTTCTGCTTCATCATCGACCGCGCCAAGGACATGCTGATCCGGGGTGGAGAGAACATCTACTGCATCGAGGTCGAGAACCTTCTCTACGACCATCCGGCGGTGATGGACGCGGCCCTGGTCGGCATTGATCACAAGACGCTGGGCGAGGAGCCTGCGGCCGTCGTGACCCTCAAGCCCGGCGCGGAAGCCACCGAGGCCGAACTGCGGGCCTTCGTCGCCGACCGCCTTGCGGCCTACAAGGTGCCGGTCAAGGTGGTGTTCTGGCACGAGACCTTGCCGCGCAACGCCAATGGCAAGATCATGAAGAACGAACTCAAGAAGGTGTTCGTCGAGGGGTAGGGTCCTTACGGAGGCGGAGATGGTCCAGTCGAAGGCGGCGAACGTCGATGACTACATGTCGGAGGTCTCGCCCGACCGCAGGCCGGCGCTGGACCGCCTTCGGGCGCTTTGTCTCGAAGCCTTCGGGGGCGAGCATGAACTGATGGCGTTCGGCATGCCGGCCTATGGCGATCCCAAGCTGCCCTGGATCGCGTTCAATAGCCAAAAGCAGCACATCTCGTTCTATGCCGGCCAAGCGGCTGTTGAAGCCTTCGCCGACCGCCTGAAGGGCGTCGACTACGGCAAGGGCTGCATTCGCTGGCGTAAGCCAGAGGCAATGGACTTCGAGTTGATCGCGGACATCCTCTCGGACATCCGCGATCAAGGACCCGGCGGCTGTCGCTAGAGCGAGGTCGGCGGCTTGCGGTGCGCCCAGGGCTGAGCGGCTTCCAGCTGATAGGCCAATTGGAACAGCATCTTCTCCGAACCCGCGCGCCCGGCGAAGTGGACGCCGACCGGCAGGCCGTCAGCGGTCCAGTGCAGCGGCATGCTCATGGCCGGCGCGCCGGCGACGTTTTGCACCGGCGTGTAGCCGACATAGTCCATCAGCCGCGCCTGCAGGGTCTGGAACGGCACATCGCCGCTGACGAAGCCCAGCTCGACCGGCGGGCTGCCCAGCACCGGCGACAGGATGACGTCGTACCGGGTCAGCCAGTCATCATAGGCCTTCGACGCGGCCTGCAGACGGCCGACAGCGGCCTCGATGTCGCCCGGCTTCAGGCTGGCGACCAGTTCCGCCATGCCCAGGCTAAAGGGCTCCAACACACTGGCGTCGGCCTTGCGGCCCAGCGCCTTGCTGACGCCGGCGACCAGTTCGGCAGCGCCGGTGGACCACAGGGCGGTGAAGTCGCGTCCAAACTGGGCGCCGTCCATCGGCCAGGAGGTGGGTTCAACGCGGTGACCCAGGCTGGCCATCAGCTTGGCTGCGCCCTCGACGGCGGCGATCACCTCTGCGTCGGGCTTGCGGCCCGTGCCGGTTTCCAGGATCAACCCGACCTTCAGACGCTTCTTCAGCGGCTTGGTGACCACGCCGATGGCCTTGAAGGGCGAGCCCGTCGCCGTGCGTTCGCTGGCGGCGAACATGGCTGCCGAGTCGCGGACGCTGTGGCTGACCACATGGGCCACGGAAAGGTCGATGCCCCGGCTGTGAGGCCGACCCTCGATCATCCGGCCGCGCGAAGGCTTCAGGCCAAACAGGCCGCAATTGGCCGCTGGAATGCGGATCGAGCCGCCCCCGTCGCTGGCGTGGGCAAAGGGCACGATGCCAGCCGCCGTCGCGGCTGCGGCGCCGCCCGATGAGCCGCCCGGCGAGTGCTTCAGGCTCCAGGGATTGCGGGTGGGCAGGAAGCCCATGGGCTCGGTTGTCGGCAGGAAGCCGTATTCCGGTGTCGTCGACTTGCCGATTACCACCAGGCCGGCCCGATCATAGGCGTCGACAAAGGCGGTCTGGGCCTTTTCGGGGCGAGCGCCCATCGAGCTGCGCGAGCCGTAGCGCGTGGGCAGGCCGGTATAGGGGTCCAGGTCCTTGATCAGGAATGGAACGCCGGCGAACGGGCCGGAAAGCTGGCCGCCCTTGGCCTTGTCCATGGCCCGGTCGAAATCGGAGGTCACCAGGGCGCCGATCTTGGGCTGCAGGGCTTCGGCCTTGCGGATCGCCTCCTCGACCACTTCGACGACACTGACCTCTTTGCGGCGGATGCGGCCAGCGATCTCGGTGGCGTCGGGCGTCCAGGCCGGTAGGCTGGCGGCCCTTGGCTTGGCTTCGACGGACGGGGCGGCGGCGATCGCGGCCGAGGCGGCCAGCAGGCCGCGGCGACTGAAGTGCATGAGAATCCCTCCCGAGCGACCGGCGTCTTGGCGCGCCGGTGAACAGCGTTCAGTTGAACCTGAAGCGACCGTCACCGCAAGTCCGTGCTAGACCCCGCCCATGACCCGTAGACGTGTAGATGTTCTGATGATGGAGCGCGGCCTGTTCGACAGCCGCGCCAAGGCCCGCGAGGCCATAGAAGCCGGGCTGGTGCGCGCCGATGGCGTGTTGGTGCTCAAGCCATCCGAGATGGTCGAGGAGCACGTCTCGATTCGTTCTTCCCTGGCCCATCCGTGGGTCGGGCGCGGCGCCTTGAAGCTGGTCCACGCCCTGGACCTGTGGCCCATCGCCGTCGAGGGTAAGGTCGCCATCGATGTCGGCGCCTCTACCGGCGGCTTTACCGAGGTGCTGCTGTCGCGCGGGGCGGCCAAGGTTTATGCGGTCGATGTCGGGCGCGAGCAGCTGCACCACAGTTTGGTCGAGGATGAGCGGGTTGTTGATCTGTCTGGCACCGATGCCCGAATTCTGGACACCAGCTGGATCGAGGAAGACCCGGAACTGATCGTCAGCGATGTCAGCTTCATCTCGATGACCAAGGCCTTGCCGGCCGCGCTGGCGCTGGCGTCGTCGGGCGCCGATCTTGTCACGCTGGTGAAGCCGCAGTTCGAGGCGGGGAAGGGCCATGTGGGCAAGAACGGGCTGGTCAAGGATCCGCAAACCATCGCGCGGGTGCGCCGCGAGATCGTTGATTTCCTGGAGGAAGCGGGCTGGACCGTGATGGGCGAGGACGAAAGCCCGATCACCGGCGGCGACGGCCAGGTCGAGAGCCTGGTCTGGGCTCGCCGCAGATAGAAAACGGCCGCTCACACGAGGCGAGCGGCCGTCTGATCTGCGAGCTATTCAGTACAAGCTGGGCGCTTAGTCCACGACCTGGAAACGGCCTTGGGCGTCGGGGCAGACCCGCACGAAGCGCTTCTGAACGCGGCCGTCTGGCAGGTAGATCGGGCTTTCGGCCAGGGTGCAGCCATTGACGTCGGCCGAGCGCTGATCGACGCGGTACGAATAGGAGTCCCGACGATAGGAGTCCCGACGATAGGCGTCGCGGTCGGCGTCGCGGCGCGCGTCTTCGTAGCGGCGATCGTCATAGGGCCGGGCGTCATAGCGGTCGTCGTAGCTGTTATAGGCGGTCGGCGGAGGCGGAGGCGAGCGGTGGGTCGGAGTGCAGGCCGCCGAGTTCTTGCCGATGTTGCTACCGATCACTGCGCCCAGAAGACCGCCCAAGACGGCGCCTTCGGTCTTGGCGCCATTGCCCGAGACGCTGCCGCCGATAGCCGCGCCAAGACCGGCGCCAGCGAGACCGCCACCCGTGCCGCGCTGCGTCGTGCTGCGGCGGCAGGGATCGTAGTAGTAGCCGTTGTTGTCATAGGCGCCGCTGCGATAGCTGGGCTGGCCATAGGCCTGGGCGCTGGCGAAAGTAGGGGCGAAAGCGCCGGCGGCAACAGCCGCGACGGCGGCGCACAGAGCGATCTTCATGGTCGGCGTCCTGTTGGTCATGGCGATGATCTCAAGCCTACTGATGTCATTTTTAGGTCAGCCGAAAGTGCACCCGACCACCCGACATTGGCATCCTGTTGGCGCGAAGATGAACGGACCTTGAGCGGAGCGTTCATCTTCCTTCATGCCAAATGACCCTTTTAAGGGTATGGACACCCGCGACGGGGTCATCAGACCCCCGCGCCCGCCGCCAGTACGGCTCATGGGCTTGAATTGGCGTGACCTTTCGAAGGTTCCGCCGCGAGATTGGATACGGAATGCGTGAAGTGATCATCGACGCGGTCGGCGCTCAGGGCGACGGCATCGTCCGAGACGGCCCGGTGTTTGTCCCTCTGACCCTGCCGGGCGAGCGGGCCACGGTGAAGATGGACGGTTCGCGCGGCGAGCTGCTTGAAATCCTCGACGCCAGCCCGGATCGCGTCACGCCGCCGTGCAAGCATTTTGGCGACTGTGGTGGCTGCACCAGCCAGCACTGGGCGCAGCAGCCCTATCTGGACTGGAAGGCCGAGCTGATCCGCGTCCAGCTCTCGCACGAAGGCATTGAGACCGAGATCCTGCCGGCCTTCGCCGCCCCGCCGGCCTCGCGTCGCCGCGTCGCCCTGCACGCCCGCGGCGGCAAGGGCGGGGTGCGCCTGGGCTTCAAGGAGCGCCGCTCCTGGAACCTGGTGAAGATCGAGGAATGCCCGGTTTCCGACCCGCGTCTGGTCGCCGCCTTCCCGGCCTTGGCGCGCCTGGCCCAGCCGTTCCTGGAACACCCCAAGTCGGCGCCGACCTTGCACGTCACCCTGACGGCGACGGGCCTCGACATCGACATCACCGGCGTCGAAGCCAAGAGCGGAGGCCTCTCGGCCGACGCCCGGATGGTCGCGGCCATGGCGGCCAGCGAAGGCGACTTCGCACGCGTCACCCTGGCGGGTGAAGTGGTCTACATGGATCGCCAGCCGCTGGTGAAGCTGGGTCCCGCCTTGGTCGCCCTGTCGCCGGGCTCCTTCCTGCAGGCCGTGCCCCAAGCCGAGAAGGCTATGGTCGCCTTCGCCGTCGAGGCGGCCCAGGGCGCGAGCAAGATCGCCGACCTCTATTGCGGAGCAGGCACCTTCACCTTCCGTCTGGCCGAAGTCGCGGCAGTCCATGCGGCCGACGCCTCAGCGCCGGCCATCAGCGCCTTGAAGGCCGCCATCGGCGGGGCTCCGGGTCTCAAGCCGATCACCGCCGAGGCGCGTGATCTGGTTCGCCGGCCGGTGCTGACCATGGAACTGACCAAGACCGACGTGGTGGTCATCGATCCGCCGCGCGCCGGGGCGTTCGAGCAGACCGTCGAGATCGCCAATTCCAAGGTCGCCAGGGTGGTTAGCGTCTCGTGCAACCCGGCCACCTTCGCCCGGGACGCCCGGATGCTGGTCGATGCCGGCTTCAAACTGGAAAAGGTGCTGCCAGTGGACCAGTTCGTCTGGTCGCCCCATATTGAACTTGTCGGGATCTTCTCGCGATGAGGCAGGCATGGACGATCAGGCGATCGGGCGACGTGAGCGCAGAGCCTTCGCGCTAGACGCGGTCGGGCAGCGCGCCAAGGCGGCGGCCAAGGCCGTCTGGTGGAGCGCTGCCGGCGGGCTGGCGCGCGCTATCACCCGGCCCACCCAGGGCGAAGCTGCGCGAAGCTTCCAGCCCGAGGGAGCGCAGGTCTCGAAGGAGCGCCTGCGCCGCGTTTACCTGGAGGCGTTCGAAAAGGACGCCCGCGACGTTGCCGACGGTCTCTATCCCGCCGTCGAGGACGCGCCGACCCGGCCGGTCAAGGCCTTGTTGCGCGCTCTGGATTTCCTGTTGGATGCCCGCGCGGTGGATCAACGCCGGCGGCGAGGCGATGGCGTAGAGGTTAGGTCCGAGGCGGAAACTGAAGCCTATCCAAACTATTATCGCCAAAACTTCCACTATCAGTCGGGCGGCTGGTTTACAGCGGAGAGCGCCCGGCGCTACGACACCCAGGTTGAGGCCCTGTTCGCGGGCACGGCCGGGGCCATGCGCCGACGCGGACTGTCTTTGCTGGCAAAACACTGGCGGGGCCGAGATCATCGCGAGCTGCTTATCGTCGATGCGGCCTGCGGGGCGGGCGCTTTTCTTCGCGATCTGAAGGCCGCCTTTCCTCGCGCCGCTCTGGCGGGGCTCGACTTGTCATCGGCCTATCTGGCCCAGGCGCGTCGACGCTCCGGCGTCGGGATGGTGCAGGCCAATATCGAGACCCTGCCGTTCGCCGACGGATCGCTGGATGCGGTGAGCTGCGTCTACCTGTTCCACGAACTGCCGCCGCGTGTTCGACCCGTGGTGGCGGCCTCTATCGCCCGGTCTCTCAAGCCAGGCGGCGTGCTGGTCTTTGTCGACTCGGTGCAGCCGACCGACGAGCCGAATCTGGCGCGTCTGCTGGACGCCTTTCCAGCCTATTTCCACGAGCCCTACTATTCGACCTACGCCCAGACCGATCTGGCGGCCCTGTTCAGCGGGGCCGGCCTGCGGCTGGTCGGTGAGGATCGGGCTTTTCTGACCAAGGCCATGCTGTTCGAAAAGGCCTGAGGCTGGACGGACGGGCGCAGGCGCGGCACTAAGCGCTGTGTCAGGGGCGAGCGCGTTGGGGCAATCGATCGACGGCGGGCGTCGCTATGAGGCCCTGGACGGGCTGCGCGGCGTCGCGGCCCTGGGCGTGCTGCTGTACCATCTCGGGGGTTGGACCTATCGCCCTTGGCTGATGGCCCATGGCTATCTGGCCGTGGACTTCTTCTTCTGTCTGAGCGGCTTCGTCCTGGCCCACGCCTATGGCGCGCGGACCATGGGCTGGCTGGGCTTCATGCGCGCGCGCCTGATCCGCGTCTGGCCGCTGATCGGACTGTCGATGGTCGCGGGCGCGCTGGTGATGATCGGGCACCGTGACAGCATCCTGATGTGCCTGCTGATGGGGCTGCTGGTCTTGCCTCGGATCTGGGTTGATGACGAGGACAGTTTCTCACCACTTTTCCCTTTGAATCCGCCGGCCTGGTCGTTGTTCCTGGAGTTGCTGGCCAGCGCCCTCTGGTTCCCCGCCAGACGCCTGTCGACGCTGTGGCTGGTGCTGGTCATCTTCGTCTCGGGCGGCGTGCTGATCGGCATCGCCTATGGCATGGGCGGGGTGCAGACCGGCTGGGATCGCGCCACCTACTGGATCGGGATTATCCGCACGATCTTCCCGTTTGCCCTGGGCTGGGGATGTTATCGGGTCCAGGCCTATGTGCGGCTCGCGGCGCCGGCATGGTTGCTGGCCCTGGTGCTGCTGGCCGCCCTGGCCGTGCCGCCGATGGACTACACCGCCACCTATGATCTGGTCTGCGTGGCCATGGTGTTCCCGTTGATCGTGCTTCTGGGCCATCGCGATCCCGAAGGTCGGGTCGGAACGATTTGCCGGTTCAGCGGCGAGGTTTCCTATCCGCTTTACGCCCTGCACTGGGTGCTATGGGAACTGGTGCTACGCGCCTTCCGCGCTGTTGGCGGTAAGGGCTACCCAACCCTGTTCGTCGCGATCGCGGTGTTGCTGATCATCGCCGGGGCCTGGGGCGTTCTGAGGGCTTACGACATACCAGTCCGTCGGTGGCTTAAGGCGCGCTGGCCAACGACCTGAGATTTTTCACACGTGCGGTGTCGGCGCGCGGCATGCTCGTTAGTCCTGGGGACAAGACGAGGATCCGCCCATGCTCTACGCCATCCTTTGCTATCACGACGAATACACCGTCTGCGCCTGATCGCAGGAGCAGAATGACAAGGTCATGGCTGACCCCGCCTGGATCGACGCGACGCTTGCCGCCGCCCGTCCCCAGGCGACGGCCGCCCTGCCGCGCTTTTTCCGCGATCTGGACGCGGCGCAGGAGGCCTTCCAGGACGCCTGCCTGCGGGCTCTGCAAAACTGGCCGAAAAACGGCCCGCCGCGTGATCCGACCGCCTGGTTGATTCTGGTCGGCCGCAACGCCGCCATCGACGCCAGCCGCAAGACCAGCCGCCAGCAGCCGCTGCCGCCGGAGGAGTTGCTTTCGAATCTGGAAGACGCCGAAGCCGCGCTTGTCGAGCGCCTGGATGGCTCGCGCTATCGCGACGACGTCCTGCGGCTTCTGTTCATCTGCTGCCATCCCGACCTGCCGGCCACCCAGCAGATCTCCCTGGCCTTGCGCGTGATTTCGGGTTTGTCGGTCAAACAGATCGCCAGGGCTTTCCTGGTCAGCGAAGCGGCCATGGAGCAGCGGATCACCCGCGCAAAGGCCAAGGTGGCCGGCGGCGACGCTGCCTTCGAGACCCCGGGACCCATCGAGCGCGCCGAGCGCCTCGCGGCGGTGGCGGCGATGATCTATCTCGTTTTCAACGAAGGCTACTCGGCCAGCGGCGCGGCGGTGGAGGCGAGGGGGCCGCTGAGCGACGAAGCCATCCGCCTGGCGCGGCTGCTGCTGCGGCTGTTCCCGTCCGAGCCGGAGATCATGGGGCTGACGGCCCTGATGCTGCTGCAGCACGCCCGCTCGGCGGCGCGGTTCGACCAGCACGGCGCGGCGATCCTGCTCGACGACCAGGACCGGGGGCTGTGGCACAGGCGGATGATTGATGAGGGTTTGGCCTTGATCGACAAGGCGATGTGGCGGCGTCGGCCGGGGCCGTATCAGGTGCAGGCGGCCATTGCGGCCCTGCACGCCCGCGCGGCAAAACCGGAAGACACCGACTGGGCCGGGATCGACCAGCTTTACGAGACATTGGAGCGTATGCAGCCTTCGCCGGTGGTGACGCTGAACCACGCGGTCGCTGTGGCCAAGGTTGAGGGGGCTGAGGCGGCCTTGGCGATGATCGAGTCCTTGGAACCGCGGCTCGGCGGCTACTTCCATTTCCACGGCGCGCGGGGAGCCTTCTTGCTGGAGATGGGGCAGGCGGATGAGGCCAGGGTCGCCTTCGACCGGGCCATCGCCTTGGCCAGAACCGCCGCCGAAGCGGCTCACATTCGGCAGCACCTGGATCGGATGAAGCGCGAAGCCGCACCCTGAATCCTCAGTCAGATCAAACCACTGCCGGAGAATTTTCGATCTGGTGCATCAGGACTTTGGCCAGCTGATCGAGAAGCAGCCGCCAGCCAGCCTCGCGCATTTTCGGTCCGTCGGCGCCTTCGAAAAACGCCCCTTGATGCGTGCAGGTCAGGATAGTTCCGTCTGTCGTCGGCGACAGCGTGATGGTCACGAGCGAGGCCGAGATACGCCGGCCGCCCAGGCTCATGGTCGAGGCGATGACGACCCGGATCCCCGGCTGGATGTCCAGATAGGTCCCGTCGCTCGACAGGATGACGCCTACGAAAGGACCGCCCGGCTTGAAGCGATAGCGGGCGATCTCGGCGCCGCCGATCTGGAAGTCCATGTCGAAAGCTTCGATGTCATGGCTGGGGCTTTCAGCGAACCACCGCCTTTTGACCTTGGCGTCGGCGAACGCGGCGAACACCCGCTCAGGTCTGGCCGGATAGACGCGTTCGAGAACGAAGGTGTCGTGAACGACCGCGGGATCCGCCATAGGTTGGCTCCGCATTAGTAAAGTGATAACTTCACTAATGCGCCGGATCGGCTCAGCGTCAAGTGAAAGCGAGCGCATCAAAACAGGCTCAACTGGTCGCCGGCCTTGGCGGGAACCCGGAACGCCCCGACGTCCATCAGCTGCACAGGCGCTTCCAGACCGAACCGCCGGCGGGCGACGTCAAACCGCTGGCTCATCACCTCGGCGACGGGACCCTCTCCGGTCATGCGCGTCCCCCATTCCGAGGCATAGGCCGCGCCGCCGCGCATCTGACGGACCAGCGACATCACCCGCTTGGCGCGGTCGGGGTGGTCTGCGGCCAGCCATTGCTGGAAGAGATCGCTGATCTCCAATGGCAGGCGCAGGGCGACATAGCCGGCCGAGGTCGCTCCAGCCTCGGTCGCGCGCTGCAGTATGGACTCCATCTCGTGGTCGTTCAGCGACGGGATCGAGGGCGCGAACATCACCGTCACCGGCACGCCGGCTGCGGCCAACTGGCGGATGGCGTCGATCCGGCGCTCGGGCGTGGCGGCGCGCGGCTCCATGCTGCGGGCCAGCTTGCGGTCAAGGGTCGTGACCGACACCGCCGCCCGCGCCAGGCCCGCCTTGCCCATGGGACCAAGGATATCGAGATCGCGGACGATCAGCGCCGATTTGGTGATGATCGTGAAGGGGTGGTTGAACCGCGCCAGGGTCTCGATCACCGCCCGGGTGACGCGCAGGGTCTTTTCCTGCGGCTGGTAGGGATCAGTGTCGCCGCCGATATGGATGACCTGCGGCTTGTAGGTCGGCTTCGACAGCTCGCGCTCCAGCAGCTTGCCCGCCTCGGGCTTGAAGAACAGCTTGGATTCGAAGTCGAGGCCGGGCGAGAGCCCCAGATAGGCGTGGGCCGGGCGGGCGTAGCAGTAGATGCAGCCGTGTTCGCAGCCCCGATAGGGATTGATCGAGCGATTGAAGCTGATGTCCGGGCTGTCGTTCTTGGCGATGATGGTCTTGGACTTCATCGGCTGGATGGTGGTGGTCAACGGCCGCGCCGCCTCGTCTTCCTCCGTCCAGCCATCCTCGAAGGCCTCGGAGCGGAAGCTCTCGAAGCGGCTGGTCTCGTTCGACCGCGCGCCGCGGCCTCGGAGCGCGACGCGGTTCATGTGTGAGGGGACGGCCATGGCGCAAACCGTAACGTTGAAATGAGAACATAACAAGAACTACCCTTGACCGATGCGCCCGGCGCCTTGAAGCAAGGCGCATGATCACCGTCGTCATCCCGACCCACGACAGCGCCCACCTGATCGGGCCGTGCCTTTCCAGCCTGGTGACAGCGGCGGTAGACGGGTTGGTCCGCGAAGTCGTGCTGGCCGATGGTGGCTCCACCGATGGCACACTGGACATCGCCGAGGATTGCGGAGCACGGGTCGTGGCCGCTGGAGTCGATGTTGGCGCGCGTCTGGCGGTGGCTTGCGCACGGCCGCGCGGTGACTGGCTGATGCTGCTGGAGCCCGATGCGATCCTGCCGGAAGGCTGGCGGCTGGTGGTGGAAAAGCAGATCAATGCGAGCTGGGACAAGGCAGCCAGCCTGCCGCGTCCGGGCCTGTCGTGGTTTCGCCGGCCGTTCGTGTCACCGCAAGGCCTGCTGCTCTCGGCGCGCCGCTATGAGGCCATCGGTGGCTTCAAGGCCGGCGACAAGGGCTTTGCGAGACTGATTGGCGCGGTCGGCGCCAATCGGCTGGTCTGGTGACCTAGAGGTCCAGGCGGAAGTCGATCTCGCGCGCGCCCATCGCCACGGCGTCCAGGGTGCGGGTCTCGGCTCCCATCAGGCGGCGATAGGTCCAGTACGAGGCCACGACCTTCTCGACATAGTTGCGCGTCTCGACGGCCGGTAGGCTTTCAATCAGTAGCAGGCTGTCGCAATCGGCGCCCAGCTGGGCCTGGGTCTTCAGCAGGGTTCCCGGGCCGCCATTATAGGCCGCCACAGCGCGCAGCATGTCATTGCTCTGTAGGCCGCGATCCATCAGCCAGGTGAAATAGTCCTGACCGACCCGCAGGTTGAAGGCCGGGTCCAGCAACGGCGAAGTGTCGGCCAACAGCTTGTCGTCGCCGGCGGCGCGGGCGGCGGCGATCGGCATCAGTTGCATCAGGCCCGTGGCGCCGGCGCCTGAGACCGCCATCGGATCGAAACGGCTTTCCTGGCGCACCAAGGCGTAGACCATGGCCTTGTGGATCGTGAAGCCGCCCTTGGGCTCCAACGGGGGCAGGGGATAGTCCTCGGCGCCCAGGCGAGCCACCGGCCGGCCGGCGTTCAGCGGCGCGCGGGCATTCAGGGCCAGGGTCAGGCTCATCCAGTCGCCGCGCGCCTTCTCGGTTTCGGCCAAGGAAAGGCCGGCGCGCAGTTCCTGACCCGCTTCGACCCAGCGGCCGATCTGGGCCAGGGCGGCGGCGCGGCGGGCGCGGTCATCTGCGATCAGCAGACGGTTCAGCGAGGTGACGTCCGGGCCGTCATAGCTGAAGCGGCTGATCAGGGCGGCGATGGGGTCATCGGGATCATTGGGCAGGGCCACGCCGGCCAAGCTGAGCTGCCGCGCCGCGATCATGCCGTAGAAGGTGTTGGGCGAGCGGGCGGCCTCGATCAGCGCCTCGCGGGCGTCTGCGCTGCGACCGGCGCCGCTGGCGGCGCGGGCGGCCCAGAAGGCGCCGGCGGCGCGCAGCCAGTCGTCCTGGCTTTCGTCGCGGGCCACTTGGTCGAAAAAGCTCTGCGCCTGGGTATGTTGGCCTAGGCGATAGGAGGCCAGGCCCGCGATCCAGCGCTCGCCGCTGATCTGAGCCAGCGACAGGGCCTTGGCGATGTCGCCGGAATAATAGGCTTCGCGAGCGCCGCGAGCCTTGTCCGCCGCCGGCGGGCCTTTGTCGGAAGCGACGAACAACACCGGCGGTGAGGGGGCGGGCCCCTTCGCCGGCTTACGCTTGACCGCCAGCGTATAGACCTTGTCGGCCCCGGCCTCGTCGCCATAGGCCTTCAACCAGTCTGTCAGATCTTCGTATTCGGCTGTGTAGGCGCGCGGGTGCATGACCTTGCCGTAGGCCAGACGGCCGGCCAGGCTCTTGTCGCGGGTATTGGCGAAAGCGGCCTCAGCGGCGTCGAAATCGCCACGCTCCGAGGCCGAAAAGGCGGCGCGGTAGTAGCGGACATCGTCCTTGGACAGCGGCTCAAGGCTGGAGGCGTGAGCTTGTAAGCCGGCTAGACAGAGCAACAGGGCCGACATTGCGGCCAGAGTGCGCGCCAAGGATCGCAAATCGTACTCGCGTCGGCTCTCGAAAAGCGACGACGCGCCCCCGTTCCCACTGGTCGTAGAGAGTCCTAGTGGGGACGCTCCGGGCGATCAAGTCTTTCGGTCAGCGTCAGAAGGTCCTGCCAGGCCTTCTTCTTCGCCGCCGGCTGCCTGAGCAGGAAGGCCGGATGCAATGTGGGTAGGGCGGGCAGTTCGTTGGAACCGTCGGAGGCGGTCCATTCGAACCAGCGGCCACGCAGCGAAAGAATGCCCTCCTCGCGCCTCAGCATGGCCTTGGCCGAGGCGCCGCCCACCAGCATCAGCATCTTGGGGTTTACCAGTGCGATGGCGCGTTCCAGGAACGGCGCGCAGACGGATTGTTCCTGCGGGGTCGGCGTGCGGTTGCCGGGCGGGCGCCAAAAGACGGTGTTGGTGATGAAGACCCGGTCAGTCAGGCCAGCGGCTTTTATCATGCGGTCCAGCAGCTGCCCGGCGCGACCCACGAATGGCTGCCCTTGCGCGTCTTCGTCGGCGCCGGGGCCTTCGCCGATGATCATCAGGGGCGCGTCGCCTGGACCACGCGAAAACACCGCCTGCCTGGCGCCCTGGGTTTTCAGCGCACACCCCCCAAAGGCCGCGATGGCGGCGGCGAGGGCTTCGAGATCGTTGCAGGCAAGGGCGGCGGCCTTGGCCTGGGCAACGGCGGCGGCGATGTCGGGCGAGCCGCCGGCCACCAGGGTCGGGCGAGGTGCGGCCACGACCGGCGGCGGCTGGCTCTTGGCCCGCAACAGGGCCGCGCCCTCGGCGAGACGGTCGATCGGCGCATCGGCATAGGTGGCGTCGACGCCCGCATCCGCCCAGAAGGCGAGCAGGCTTTCGACGGCGCGCGGATCGACGGCGAGGCTCATGAGCGTATCCTTAGCGCGATCTTTGCCGGCTCTCCACGCTGCGCCGCAACAAAAGTCGTAGCTTTCTCCTTGACCACCGCCGCGTCACGTTCGGATAAGGTCAATTCAAACAGTCATAAGGCGGGCCCCATCCAAGCAAGTGATGGGGCCGGGCGGGAGATCTCATGAGCGAAGACCTCGAACGCGAGTCGATGGAATACGACGTCGTCATCGTCGGCGGCGGTCCCGCCGGCCTGTCGGCCGCGATCCGGCTGAAGCAACTGGCCGCTGAGGCGGGGACCGAGGTTTCGGTCGCCGTGCTGGAAAAGGGCTCCGAGGTCGGCGCCCATATCCTGTCGGGCGCGGTGATCGATCCTAAGGCCCTGAACGAGCTCTTCCCGAACTGGAAGGAAGAGGGCGCGCCGCTCGAGACGCCAGTGACAAAGGATCGCTTCCTGATCCTGGGTCCCCAGGGCGAGGCCTCGCTGCCGATGTTCGCCCTGCCGCCGTTCATGCACAACCACGGCTGCTACATCGCATCGCTAGGCAACGTGACCCGCTGGCTGGCCGGCAAGGCTGAGGAACTCGGCGTCGAGATCTATCCGGGCTTCGCCGCCTCCGACATGGTCTGGAACGACGACGGCTCGCTGAAGGGCGTCGTGGTCGGCGTGGTCGGTGTCGCCAAGGATGGCGAGAAGAAGGGCGACTACCAGCCCGGCATGGAACTGCACGGCAAATACGTCTTCATCGCCGAGGGCGTGCGCGGCTCGCTGGCCAAGCAACTGATCGCCAAGTTCGATCTTTCGGCCGGCAAGTCGCCTCAGAAGTTCGGTATCGGCATCAAGGAGCTGTGGCAGGTCCCGCCGGAAAAGCACCAGCCCGGCCTGGCCGAGCACACTACCGGCTGGCCGCTGGACGACAAGACCGGCGGTGGCAGTTTCATGTACCACTTCGGCGATAACTACGTGTCGATCGGCTATGTGGTGCACCTGAACTACAAGAACCCGTGGCTGTCGCCGTTCGACGAGTTTCAGCGCTTCAAGCACCATCCGTCGGTCAAGCCGCACCTGGAAGGCGGTCGCCGGATCTCCTATGGCGCGCGGGCCATCACCGAGGGCGGGTATCAGTCGATCCCCAAGCTGACCTTCCCGGGCGGCGCGCTGATCGGTTGCTCAGCCGGCGTCGTCAATGTGCCCCGCATCAAGGGCAGCCACAACGCCATGAAGACCGGCATGCTGGCCGCTGAACAAGCCTTCAAGGCCCTCGCCGCCGGCCGCGCCAGCGACGAGCTGGTCGAGTACCAGACAGCGTTCGAAAAGAGCTGGGTCGCCAAGGAACTGAAGGTCGTCCGCAACGCCAAGCCGCTGCTGGGCAAGCTGGGCACCTTCCTGGGCGGCGCCGTGGGCATGTTCGACATGTGGTGCACCCACCTGACCGGCGGCTTCTCGTTCTTCGGCACGATGCAGCACGACAAGACCGACGCCGCCTCGACCGGCCTGGCCAAGGACCACAAGCCCATCGTCTATCCCAAGCCAGACGGTGTGATCAGTTTCGACAAGTTGTCTTCGGTGTTCATCTCGGCCACTAACCACGAGGAAGACCAGCCTGCTCACCTTAAGCTGAAAGACCCGTCGATCCCGATCGCGGTCAATCTGCCGAAGTATGGCGAGCCGGCGCGGCTCTACTGCCCGGCTGGCGTCTATGAGGTGCTCTATAACGAGCAGGGCCAAGACCCGCGCTTCCAGATCAACGCCCAGAACTGCGTTCACTGCAAAACCTGCGACATCAAGGATCCGTCGCAGAACATCGTCTGGACGACGCCCGAAGGCGGTGGCGGCCCCAACTATCCGAACATGTGATGACACGGCCTCCTGATCGGAATGGATCGGGAGGCCTTTTTGTTGGCGTGCTGAGGGTTCACCAAGCGTCTTTGCCGCGCGTCGCGGACTTGCAGCGCGCGTCGAAACCCAACAGGGTGTCAGCATGCGTTTCAAAGTTCTTCTTGCCGCCGCGTCCCTCCTGACCCTGTCAGCCTGCGCCTCGACCCAGGATGTCGCCCTGCGCGGCCCGGTGTCGAACAACTATTCCCTCTTCGACGTTCGAAGTTCCTATGGCCAGTTCCTGGCCGGACAGGCGGCGTTGCGCGACGGTCGCACGCGCGAGGCGGCTGACTATTTCGGCGTGGCGAGCGTGCTGGGCGACGACCCCGGCGTGATCGGCGAGCGGACCTTCACCGCCCTGCTGTTGTCTGGGGAGGTGACCCGCGCCGCCCAGATCGCGCCGCGCGGCGCCGACACCGGCGAAGCGGTCAAGCGGCTGGCGTCCCTGACCCGGGTCGTGGAATTGTTGGCGACGGGTAAGGGCAAGGAAGCTCAAGCTCTTCTGAACGCCGAGCCCATCGCCTTCCCGCACCGACAGGCCGCTGCCCTGCTGGGTCCCTGGGTGGCCGCCGCCGCGGGCGACGCCGAGGGCGCGACAGTGCAGCCCAGTCTGCAAAACGACCGGCTGGTGCAGTATTTCGGCCAACTGGGTCAGGCCCGCCTGTTCGAGCGGGCGCGGCGCTATGACGAGGCCGAGACCGACTACAAGGCGCTGACCTCGTTACCGAATGCCGCCGGCCTCTTCATCCTCGACTACGGCGCATTTCTGGAGCGTCGCAAACGCCACGCCGACGCGGTCACGCTCTACGATCAGGCCCTGACCGCCGATCCTTCGGACGCCGGGTTGCAAAGGGCCCGCACGCGCGCCCTCGCCAAGAGCGCTGCGCCGCCGATGCCGACGATCAAACAAGGCGCGGCCCAGAACCTAGTGGCCTGCGCGGCCACCTTCGCTGGCGAGCGTCAGAGCCAGTTCGCCCTGGCCTATCTGCGTCTGGCCCTGCGACTGGATCCCGAACGCGAAGAGGCCTGGCTGCTGGTTGGCGACCTGCTGAACCAGGCTGAAGACCATCGCGGCGCCATCGACGCCTTTGGCCACATTCTGGCGAGCTCGCCCCAGTATGCAACGGCCCAGAGCAAGCTGGCATGGACCTACCAGCAGAGCGGCGACAAGCCGCGCGCTCTGGAGATCGCGCGCCAGTCGATGTTGGCCGCGCCCGGCGACCGAGACGCCCAGATCGCCTTGGCCGATCTGCTGCGGGCTAACGAGCGCTGGGACGAGTCAGTCAAGGTTCTGGACCCTCTGATCGCCCGCGAGGCTGACCGCCCCGATTGGCGCGTGCTTTATCTGCGCGGCATCGCCCTGGAGCGGGCCGGACGCTGGACCGAGGCCGAGCGCGACCTGGGCGCGGCGTTGAAGATCAACCCGGACGAGCCTGAGCTGCTGAATTTCCTCGGCTATTCGTGGATCGACCGCAACGAGCGCCTGCCAGAGGCCCTGTCCATGGTTCAGAAGGCCGTCGATGCGCGTCCGCAATCGGGGGCCATGCTCGACTCGCTGGGCTGGGCCTATTACCGGCTGGGCAACTACAAGACCGCCGTCGAGAAGCTGGAACAGGCCGCCGAGATGGAGCCGGGCGATCCTGACGTCAACGGTCACCTGGGCGACGCCTACTGGCGCGCCGGCCGGCAGATCGAGGCGCAGTTCCAGTGGCGTCGGGTGCTGAGTCTTGAGCCGGACGCTAAGCAGAAGGCCGAGGCCGAGGCCAAGCTGAAGGACGGTCTGGGCGCGGTCGGACCCGCCGCGTCATCGACCATCGCCCGTAACTGAGTTATCGGACGGGCCTCCCGTCCGCCCTGGGGGCTCCCATGCGCCTTTCCGCCTTCGCCCCGGCCAAGGTCAACCTCTTCCTGCACGTCGGCGGACCCGACGCGGAGGGCTATCATCCGATATCCAGCCTGATGGTCTTCGCCGATGTTGGCGACGAGGTCTCGGTCCAGGCCAGCGACGCGCCCAGCTTCGAGACTACCGGCCCGTTCGGTGCCGGCATTCCGGCGGGTGACGACAATCTGGTCATGCGCGCCGCCCGGGCTTTCCATGCGGGCGCCGCCGCGCCACTGCCGCCATTCCGCCTGCTGCTCGACAAGCGCTTGCCGATCGCGGCGGGTCTAGGGGGCGGCTCCAGCGATGCCGGCGCAGCCCTGCGCCTGCTGCGCAACGCCCTCGCTCCCGAGCTATCGGACGAGACTCTGGAAGCCATGGCCTCCAGCCTGGGCGCTGACGGCGCGGCCTGCCTGTGGGGACGCCCGGTGATGGCCGAGGGTCGGGGAGAGCGCCTTTCGCCCGCGCCCGGCCTGCCGCCGCTGAACGCCGTGCTGGTCAATCCGCTGGCGCCGTCGCCGACCGGGGCGGTCTATCGCGCCTATGACGCCGCCGTCGCCCCGGAGGGCGAGGCCAGGCCCTGGATGCCGGACGCTTTCGAAAGTCCCGAGGAAGTCGCCGCCTGGCTGGCCGCCGCCACCCGCAACGATCTTGAGGCCCCTGCTGTCGCGCTTGAACCCCTGATCGGCGAGGTGCTGGAAATCCTGCGCGACGAGCCCGAAACCCTGATGGCCCGGATGTCGGGCTCGGGCGCGACCTGCTTTGCGCTGTGCGCCGGCGACATCGAGGCCGAGGGCCTGGCCGAGCGCCTGCAGAGCATGCGGCCCGATTGGTGGGTGAGGCGGTGCAGGCTGGACGGGGGGCTTTGACGGCAGGCGATGACGGCGGCCGATGGGCGCCTTAGGCTGCCGGCAGTCCCATCCGGAGTGTTCGCATGTATCGCCGTGATCTTCTGGCCCTCGCTATAGCCTTCCTAGCCAAGCCGGTTTTGGCCGAGGCGGTCCAGGCCAAGCCAGAAGCAGCTCCTGCGCCCGCGCCGCCGAAGACCATCCGGGTCGATGTCGAGACCGGGCAGGGGAAGATCGTCATCGAGCTCTATGTCGATAGGGCCCCGATCACTACGGCCAATTTCCTGCGTTATGTCGATCAGAAGCGCTATGACGGCGCTACGTTCTTCCGGGCCTCGCGGGCTCCGGGGGCCATCGACTACGGCCTGATCCAGGGCGGGTTGCAGGGCGATCCGGCAAAGGTGCTGAAACCCATCGCCCACGAGCCGACCACCCGGACGGGGATCAAGCACACCGACGGCGTCGTCTCGATCGCCCGCAATGCGCCGGGCACGGCGACTTCGGATTTCTTCATCTGCGTGGGCGATGCGCCCTATCTAGACGCGGATCCCGCTGCGCAGGGCGACAATGCCGGTTTCGCGGCCTTCGGCAAGGTGGTCGAGGGCATGGACGTGGTCCGCAGGATCATCAACCTGCCCACGCCCGGCGTGGCCGTGAACCCGGTCATGAAGGGCCAGATCCTGGATCCGCCGGTCCCGATCCTGCGGACCCGCCGCGCGCCGATCGCGCCCTGAACCCAGGCTTCCAGACAAAAAGAAAGGGCGCGGAGCCAAGCTCCGCGCCCTTCGCCTTTTCAGCTCAGCCGAGGCCTAGCTGTGGTAGGCGCGTTCGCCGTGTTCGGCGATGTCCAAGCCTTCTTCCTCGGCGTCCGGCGAAGCGCGGAGCCCGATGATCAGCTTGATCGCGAAGAAGACGATGGCCGAGGCGATGGCCGACCAGATGATCGTCACGCCAACAGCCTTGGCCTGGATGATCAACTGGGCGATCGGCTCGTAGGTGGCCAGGGCGTCACAGGTCGAGATGTCGCCGTCCTTGGCGCAGGTGGTGTAGTCGACGATACCGGCGCCGCCCCAGACGGGGTTGACCAGCAGGCCGGTGGCGAGGGCGCCGACGATGCCGCCGATGCCGTGGATGCCGAAGGCGTCCAGGCTGTCATCATACTTCAGCGTGTTCTTCACAACCGAGCAGAAGAAGATGCAGAGCGGCGAGACGACCAGACCCAGGATGACCGCGCCCATCGGGCCGGCAAAGCCGGCGGCCGGGGTGATGGCCACGAGGCCAGCCACGACGCCCGAAGCCAGGCCCAGGGCCGACGGCTTCTTGCGGGTGACCCATTCCACCAGGATCCAGGACAGACCGGCGGCTGCGGTGGCGACGAAGGTATTGATCATCGCCAGCGAGGCGTAGCCGTTCGCTTCCAGGTTGGAGCCGGCGTTGAAGCCGAACCAGCCCACCCACAGCAGGCCAGCACCTACGAGGGTCAGGGTCAGCGAGTGCGGGGGCATAGGCTCCTTGCCGTAACCTTGACGTTTACCGACGATCAGGGCGCCGACCAGGGCCGCGATACCGGCATTGATGTGAACCACGGTGCCGCCGGCGAAATCGAGGGCGCCGAAGCCCCAGAGCAGGCCGGATTTGACCGGGGCGGTCGGATCACCGGCGATGGCGTCCGGACCCGGCCACCACCAGACCATGTGAGCGATCGGATAGTAGGAGAGCAGAGGCCAAAAGATCGCGAAAGCGACGATGGCTGCAAACTTCATGCGCTCGACCAGTGAGCCGATCACGAGGGCGGCGGTGATCGCGGCGAAGGTCGCCTGGAACGAGATGAAGGTCAGTTCCGGGATCACGACGCCGGTGGAGAACGTCGCGACGTTGCTGGCCGGTGTCACGTCCTTGAGGAACAGTCGGCCAAGGCCGCCGACGTACTTGTCCCAGCTGCCGCCGTCGGTGAAGGCGAAGCTGTAGCCCCACAGCACCCAGGCGACGAAGCCGATGATGGCGACGGTCGAGACCTGCATCATTACCGACAGCATGTTCTTGGAGCGGACCAGGCCGCCGTAGAACAGGGCCAGACCCGGCAGGATCATCAGCAGGACCAGGACGGTCGAGGTGAGCATCCAGGCGTTGTCGCCCTTGTCCGGAACCGGCGCTGCAGCGGCGGGAGCGGCCTCGGCGGGCGCGGCTTCAGGAGCCGGGGCAGCTTCGGGCGCCGGCGCGGCCTCTGCGGGCGCGGCGGCGACGGCGGGCGCGGCCTCCTGGGCGAAGGCCACGGCCCCAAGCGGGGCCCCGGCCAGTGTCGCGGCGAGCATCAGCCCGGCCAGCGGTTTGAAGGTCAATTTCATCGTCGGTTATCCCCTGTTCCCGATGGCGTTAAAGAGCGGCCGGGCCGGTTTCACCGGTCCGGATGCGCACGGCTTCTTCCACGTTCAGAACGAAGATCTTGCCGTCGCCGATCTTGCCCGTGGCCGCTGCGGCCTTCACGGCCTCGACCGCCTTGGCCGCGGACGCATCGTCCACAACCGCTTCCAGTTTCACCTTGGGAACGAAGTTCACTTGATACTCCGCGCCCCGGTAGATTTCGGTCTGGCCCTTCTGACGGCCGTAACCCTTGACTTCAGACACCGTCAGACCCTCAACGCCAGCGGCGACGAGCGCCTCACGGACCTCGTCGAGCTTGAAGGGTTTGACGACCGCTATGATCAGTTTCATCCGCCTTGCTCCGGCCCGCCGATATCGCGGGCTCCCCTTGCTTGGTTGCCGGACGTTTCACGTCCGGGTGATCACCGCCGAAGCCGCCACCACGCGCTGCATCGTTTTCCCCGGCGATGGTCACGCTATCGGGCGCGGTCGGTGAGGTGCGGTCGTTGGGCAAGGATTGAGAAGGAAATGGGCGAGGCGCCCAAAACGTAAGCAATGGCCACTGCTGTTGCGGTAAAAACGGGCAATGATGCGCGATGGGCGCGCTCTGCCATCGAGAGCGCTCTTGCTGTCGCCAAAAGGAATCCGTGACCGCGGCTCGGCCCTCTTCCACGGCATACTGAAGGTCACGAGCCCGTGATGATCGGCAACCGACGTTCTTCCCAAGCGTAATTCAGAATTGGAACACGAGGAGCTTCGTCATGTCCATGTCGCGTCTGTTCGCCGTCGCCGCCGCCACCGCCCTGATGTCCGGCGCCGCCCTGGCTCAATCCACCACCATGCCTGCCGATCCAGTCAATCCAGCAGCGCCGCCTGCTGAAATGACCGATCCCAGCGCCATGAGCCCTAATCCGGCTACCACCCCGTCGGCATCGACGGTCGGAACGGACACCGCCGGTGTCGTTCCCATGTCGTCTCAGTCGCCGGAAGCCCAGGCCATGCTGAAGGCCGGCGACCCGAACGTTACGTCCAACGCGCCTGTCGCCGACACCCCCGAGAACCGCGCCAAGTACGGCAAGCCCATGTCGAACGCCGGCAAGCGCACCGCGCCCAAGGGCAACTAGGCCCTTCGCGACACAGCCAACATCGCTTGAAGCACCAGTCGGCGGGCCCTATGGTCCGCCGACTTTTTTCTGGCCCTGTTCGGACACGCATGTCGCGCCCCAAGCCCACCTCGTTTCAAGCTCTGATCCTGACGCTCCATAACTATTGGAGCGAGCATGGCTGCGTGATCCTGCAGCCGCACGACATCGAGGTGGGGGCGGGGACCCTGCACCCGGCCACGGTGCTGCGCGCCCTGGGTCCCAAGCCGTGGAACGCGGCCTATGTGCAGCCCTCGCGCCGTCCGGGCGACGGCCGCTATGGCGAGAACCCCAACCGCCTGCAGCACTATTACCAGTACCAGGTGATCCTGAAGCCCAACCCGCCCAACATGCAGGACCTGTATCTGGGTTCGCTGGAGGCCATCGGCCTGGACCTGCGCATCCATGACATCCGCTTTGTCGAGGATGACTGGGAAAACCCCACGGTCGGCGCCTGGGGCCTGGGCTGGGAAGTCTGGTGCGACGGTATGGAAGTCAGCCAGTACACCTACTTCCAGCAGGTGGGCGGCCTGGACGTCTCGCCGGTGGCCGGCGAGCTGACCTACGGCCTGGAACGCCTGGCGATGTACGTGTTCGGCGTCGACAACGTCTACGACCTGCCGTTCAACGACCCGCAGTCGCCGCTGGGCGCGATGACCTATGGCGACGTGTTCCTTGAGAACGAGCGCCAGCACTCGCAAGCCAATTTCCACGGCTATGACGTGGCCGTGCTGAAAGGCCAGTTCGAGGACATGGAACGCCAAGTCCCGTTGATGCTGGCCCGCGAATATCAGGGCAAGGCGCTTGTCCTGCCCGCCTACGACATGGTCCTCAAGGCCAGCCACCTTTTCAACCTGATGAACGCCCGCGGCGCGATCGCCGTCGCCGAGCGCGCCAGCTACATCGGTCGCATCCGCGACCTTTGTAAGATGTGCGCCTCCGAGTGGGTGAAGCAGCAGGAAGCCGCGTAGTATCCATGCCCCAACTTCTCCTCGAACTGTTCTCCGAAGAAATCCCCGCGCGCATGCAGGCCAACGCCGCGCGCGATCTGGAACGCTTGGCGCGCGAGCACCTGTCGGCCGCCGGCTTCCTGCCCGAGGCGCTGAAGACCTTCGCCGGTCCGCGCCGCCTGACCCTGGTGGTCGAGGGCCTGCCCATCGCCCAGGCCGACCGCAAGGAAGAGCTAAAGGGTCCCCGCGTCGGCGCTCCGCCCCAGGCCATGGAAGGCTTTCTGCGCAAGGCGGGCCTGACGCAAGACCAACTGGTCGAGCGCGACGGCGTCTATATGGCCTTCATCGAGAAGACCGGCCGCCAGACCACCGAAATCATCGCCGAGATGGTGGAAGCCATCGTGCGCGGCTTTGCCTGGCCCAAGTCGATGACCTGGGGAACCAGCAAGCTGCGCTGGGTGCGTCCGCTAAAGCGCATCCTCTGCGTCTTCAACCGCGAGATCGTGCCGTTCAGCATCGAGGGCATCGAGAGCGGCGACATCTCCGAAGGCCACCGGTTCATGGGCCCATCTTCCACTGGATATGGCCAGCCGTTCCGCGTTCGCGACTTCGACGAATACGCCAAGGGCCTGAACGACCACTTCGTCGTGCTGGACGTCGAGGAGCGTAAAAGCCGCATCCTGGAGGGCTGCAAGACGCTCTGTTTTGCGCGTAATCTCGAGTTGGTCGAAGACCAAGGACTTCTGGAGGAAGTCGCCGGCCTGGCCGAATGGCCGACCCCGGTGCTGGGCGACATGGACCCGTCGTTCCTGGACCTGCCCGCCGAAGCAATCCGCACCTCGATGCGCACGCACCAGAAGTATTTCGCCGTTCGCGATCCCGCGCGTGAGGGCCTGGCCCCGCACTTCATCACCATCGCCAACATCCAGGCGGCCGACGGCGGCGCCGTGATCGCCGCCGGCAACGCCAAGGTGCTGTCGGCCCGCCTCAGCGACGCCCGCTTCTTCTGGGACGAGGACAGAGGGGTCGAAAAGTTCGATGAGTGGCTGGAGAAGCTGAACGGCGTCACCTTTCACGCCAAGCTGGGGACCATGGCCGAGCGGGTGAAGCGCATCGAAGCCCTGGCCCGCGAGATCGCGCCGCTGGTCGGCGCCGATGTCGAGAAGGCCGGCACGGCCGCGCGCCTGGCCAAGGCCGACCTGTCGTCGCTGATGGTCGGCGAGTTCCCCGAACTCCAGGGCCTGATGGGTGGTTACTACGCCCGCGAAGCCCGGATGGACCCCGAGATCGCCGACGCGATCCGCGATCACTACAAGCCGCAAGGCCCCGCCGACGCCGTCCCGACCGCGCCATTGAGCGTGGCGGTGGCCCTGGCGGACAAGCTGGATACGCTGGTCGGGTTCTTCGCGATTGATGAGAAGCCGACGGGGTCGAAGGATCCGTATGCGCTGCGGCGCGCGGCGTTGGGTGTGATCCGTACCATTCTCTCAAGTGGCGCTCGCGTACCGCTTCATGAAACTTTGATCGCTGCGATGAGCGAAATCCTCGGCCGATTTGTGCCCGCCGGCCCAATAGACGCGGCTCTTGAATATGACATCATCAAATACCTCGACCTTCCCGAAGACGAGGTCAAAGCCATGATGTTCAAGCTCCAAGAAGTCGAAGATTGGCAGTTTGAAGCGCGCGTCGGCAGTGAGTGGCGAAACGCTCTAATGCCGAAGATTGACGAGGTTCTCGCCTTCTTCGCCGACCGCCTGAAAGTCACGCTCAAGGACCAAGGCAAGCGCCACGACCTCGTCGACGCCGTGTTCGCGCCCATCAACGGGAAAGCCGACGACGACCTCGTCCGCATCGTCGCTCGGGTCGAGGCTCTCGACGCCTTCCTGAAGACCGACGACGGCAAGAACCTGCTGGCCGGCTACAAGCGCGCCTCCAACATCCTCAAGGCCGAGGAGAAGAAGGGCTGGAAAGCCGAGGGCGAACGCGGCCTGCTGGACGACGCCTCGGCGCCGGAAGTCGCCCTGCACGACGCTGTGCGGATGGTCGAACCGGCCCTGGCCGCCGCCCTGGCACGCGAAGACTTCACCCGCGCCATGCAGGAACTGGCCGGCCTGCGCGGCCCCGTCGACGCCTTCCTCGACGGCGTGTTCGTCAATTCGGAGGTCCCGGCCGAGCGGGATAATCGATTGAAGACACTGGCCGCCGTCCGCGGCGCCATGGGGCAGGTCGCGGATTTCTCGCTGGTTGGTGGGTAGTTTAAATCATCGACCTATAACCACCGTCATCCCGGGACTTGTTCCCGGGACCCATGGTTCAGCTTCACGGTCCGCGATCATCCTGCTCTGCACTTGCGGCGGAGAAATGGGTCCCGGGAACAAGTCCCGGGATGACGGAGATTGTGGTGCTAGGGTTAGGGGCTCACCCAGGCCGCTCAGACCTGCCTCGGAACCGGCGTCCAGTTCATCACGCTGTCGTAGAGATCATCCCAGCGCGGGTTATCCCGCTCGAGCAGGTTGATCTTCCACTGGCGCGGCCACTCCTTCATCGTCCGTTCGCGCTGAATGGCGAGCGTCATGACCTCGTGGGTTTCATACCAGACCAGCCGCGTCAGGCCGTAGCTTTTGGTGAAGCCGTCCTTCAGGCCTTCGCGGTGCTGGATCAGGCGGGCTTCGAACTGGCTGCTGACGCCGATGTAGAGCGTGCCGTAGGGTTTGTTGGTCATCATGTAGACGGCGATGGACGCGTCTCTGGGGACCATGGTGCAACTATGCACGCATAGATAGTTTCGTCATCCCGGGACTTGTTCCCGGGACCCATCCATCGGCCGCTCGTGCGAGCGGCTGATTCCGGTTGATGAAGCTGAACCAGGGATCCCGGGAACAAGTCCCGGGATGACGGAGCTCAAATCAACAATCCCTCCGACTACGGATCCCCAGCGATCTGACAAATCCCTATCAAGACAACGTTGTCATTGGAAATATTTGCCAAATTTCGTGACTTCACCGTGGAACACAAAGCGCTGGTGGACGCGTTCTTGACCTAAGTGCTAGTGAACGCCCCGGATATTGCAGTGCGGGATCACCGTTCGACGCTTTGTCCCAAGGCAAGACGACCACCCAGAGGGTCGCGGCCAGTTTCACTTATCGCAGGGTGAATTTCAATTATGCCGGTTGAGACGCTGACCAAGTCACGTTGGGTCTATTCGTTCGGAGGGGGCGGCGCTGACGGCGGCGCCTCGATGAAGAATCTGCTGGGGGGCAAGGGCGCCAACCTGGCCGAGATGTCGTCGCTGGGCTTGCCCGTACCACCAGGCTTTACGGTCACGACCGAGGCCTGCGTCCACTATTACGCCAACGACAAGCAGCACCCGGCCGAGCTGGCCCAGCAGGTCAAGGACGGCCTGACCACGATCGAGCAGATCACCGGCAAGCTGTTTGGCGATGTGGCCAACCCGCTGCTGGTCTCGGTGCGCTCCGGCGCCCGGGCGTCGATGCCGGGCATGATGGACACCGTCCTGAATCTCGGCCTCAACGACGAGACCGTCGAAGGCCTGGCCAGGCTGTCGGGCGACCGCCGCTTTGCCTATGACAGCTATCGCCGCTTCATCCAGATGTACTCGAACGTCGTGCTCGACCTGGAGCACCACATGTTTGAGGAGATCCTCGACGACCACAAGGATCGCCTGGACGTCCATGTCGACACCGGCCTCACCGCCGACGACTGGGCCGGGGTGATCAAGGACTACAAGGCCGCCGTGTCGCGCGAGCTGGGCAAGCCGTTCCCGCAGGACGCCCAAGAGCAGTTGTGGGGCGCCGTCGGCGCCGTGTTCGCCAGCTGGATGAACGACCGCGCCAAGTTCTATCGCCGCATGCACGACATCCCCGAGGCCTGGGGCACCGCCGTCAACATCCAGTCGATGGTGTTTGGCAATATGGGCGAGACCTCGGCCACCGGTGTCGCCTTCACGCGCAATCCGTCCAATGGCGACAACCGCCTGTACGGCGAGTTCCTGATCAACGCCCAGGGCGAGGACGTGGTGGCCGGCATTCGCACGCCGCAGTCCCTGACCAAGATCGCCCGCGAGGAAATGGGCGACACCATCCCCTCGATGGAGGAGGCGATGCCGGTGGTGTTCGCCCAGTTCAAGTCGGTAGTCGAGACGCTGGAGCGTCACTATCGCGACATGCAGGACATCGAGTTCACGGTAGAGCAGGGCACGCTCTACATGCTGCAGACCCGCAACGGCAAACGCACCGCCAAGGCGGCGCTGAAGATCGCCGTCGATATGGCGGCCGAGGGCGTGATCTCGCGCACCGAGGCCATCAACCGCGTCGAGCCAGCCTCGCTGGACCAGTTGCTGCACCCGACCATTGATCCGTCGGCCCATCGCGACGTGATCGCCACGGGCCTGCCGGCCTCGCCCGGCGCGGCGACCGGCAAGATCGTCTTCACCAGCGACGCCGCCGAAAAGGCCGCCGTCGCCGGCGAGGCCGTGATCCTGGTTCGCGAGGAAACCAGCCCTGAGGACATCCACGGCATGCACGCGGCGCGGGGCATCATCACCGCGCGCGGCGGCATGACCAGCCACGCCGCCGTCGTTGCGCGCGGCATGGGCCGGGCCTGCGTCTCGGGCGCCGGCGAAGTGGGCATCTTCCCCAAGGAAGGCCTGTTCCGGGTTCGCGGTCGCGAGTTCAAGGCCGGCGAGATCATCACCATCGACGGCTCGACCGGCGAAATCCTCAGCGGCTCGCCCAAGATGATCGAGCCCGAACTGACCGGCGACTTCGCCACCCTGATGGGCTGGGCCGACGAGGTTCGTCGCCTGAAGGTGCGCGCCAACGCCGAGACGCCGCTGGACGCCAAGACCGCCCGCGGTTTCGGCGCCGAGGGCATCGGGCTTTGCCGCACCGAGCACATGTTCTTCGACGACACCCGGATCGCCGCCGTGCGCGAAATGATCCTGGCCGACGACGAAGCCGGTCGCCGCACGGCCCTGGCCAAGATCGCGCCCTTCCAGAAGGCCGACTTTGTCGAGCTGTTCACGATCATGGAAGGCCTGCCGGTCACCATCCGCCTGCTCGACCCGCCGCTGCACGAGTTCCTGCCGCATACCGAGGAGGATGTCGTGGCCGTGGCCCAGGCTACAGGGCTGGACGCCGCCAAGCTGATGCGCCGGGCCAAGGAACTGCACGAGACCAACCCCATGCTCGGCCACCGCGGCTGCCGCCTGGGCGTTTCCTATCCCGAGATCTACGAGATGCAGGTCCGGGCGATCATCGAGGCCGCCTGCGACATCGCCAAGTCGGGCAAGGCCGCGCCGATCCCCGAGATCATGCACCCCCTGGTCGCCAAGGGCGAAGAGATGAAATACCTGCGCGACCTGACTGACCGCACCGCCAAGGCGGTTCTGGCAGAGCAGGGGATCGCCATTGAGTACACGGTCGGCACCATGATCGAGCTGCCTCGCGCCGCCCTGCGAGCCGCTGATCTGGCCGCCAATGCCGAGTTCTTCAGCTTCGGCACCAATGACCTGACCCAGACGACGTTCGGCATCAGCCGCGACGACGCCGGCAAGTTCCTGGGCGCCTATATCGACAAGGGCATCTTCGACAAGGACCCCTTCGTCACCCTCGACCAAGAAGGGGTAGGCGACCTGATTCGCATCGCCGCCGAGCGTGGCCGTGCGGCTCGTCCCGACGTCAAGCTGGGCATCTGCGGCGAGCATGGCGGTGACCCCGCCTCGATCACCTTCTGCGAAAGCGTTGGCCTCGACTACGTATCATGCTCGCCCTACCGCGTGCCGATCGCCCGTCTGGCGGCGGCCCAGGCGGCTCTGGCCAGCAAGTAGGCCTGGGGCTCTAACGCAAAAATCAGGGGCGATCGCCGGCGAGGCGAACGCCCCTTTTTTTATTGCAGAACATTGTTATCGATTTGACGCCCGCCATGGTTAAGCTCTTGGCACCCCCGCACAGACGGGGCGAGCAAACGGGAGGAGAACCTATGCGGACCTTGATGATGACGGCCGTTCTGGCCTTGGGGATCAGCGGCGCGGCCATGGCCGATCCGATGGCCAGCGCCTATGGCAACACTGTCGCGATCACCTATCCCAACGGCATGGTGGCCAAGATGCTCATCGACGCCGACGGTCACTATACGACCAAGAGCCCCGACGGTTCGACCATGAAAGGCGCTTGGAAGATCGAGGGCGGCGCCACCTGCCTCACCCAGACCGATCCTGTCCCGCCCGCAGGCGCGCCGGCCAACTGCAGCCCGACGGTCGAGAGGAAGGTCGGCGACAGCTGGACCACGCCCGGCCCCAACGGCTCGACGATCACCCTCAGCATCGTCGCCGGTCGCTAGAGCATTTTCCGATAAGTGTGAAACGGTTATCGGATCGAAAAATGCTCTAAACTTCTGATTTAGAGCCCTTTTTGCCCGACCCTGATGAAGCCATCAGGTCGGAAAGGGCTCTAGAGTCGAGGGCCGCTCCAGAGGCGGCCCTTTTTCGCTGGCGACGAGACGTCGACCCGTGCATCCAGAGGCTGAGACTTCTGGGAGGAAGCACATGTTTGCGAAGATCGCGCTGGGCTTCGCCCTGGTGGCGACACCAGTGGCGGCGCTCGCCCAGGCTGCGCCGCCGCGCCCGGTCGAGCCGCTGGTTAGGCCCAACGCCGAGGACCAGAAACCGCGCGCCGTCGTGACCATCGCGCCGTACCGCTATGACGACATCCTCTGGGAAAACGACCGCACCGCCCATCGCATCTACAGCCACAAGCTGGAAACCGCCGAGCCGCCCTCGACTTCGGGCATCGACGCCTGGGGCAAGAGCGAGCGCTGGCCCTATATGGACCGCCAGCTGCGCACCGGCGATCAGCATGCCAACCATGGCGAGGGGCTGGACTTCTATGACGTCGGCACGGCGCGCGGTTCTGGCGGCCTGGGCGTTTGGCACGACAACAAGCTGTGGACGTCGCGCAATTGGAAGACTTGGAAGGTGCTTCAAAGCGGCGGCGACACAGCTTCGTTCAGCGTCGACTATGCGCCCTGGCCGGTCGATGTTGACCGCAAGGTCTGGGAGACCCGCACCTTTACCCTGCCCCTGGGCACGAACTTCACCCGGATGGTCTCGACGATCAGCTCCGACAAGCCGGGACCTCTGGTCGTCGGCATCGGGATCAGCAAGCGCAAGCGGGCCAGCGGCTCAGGCGTCTTCACCAGAGACCTCGTCCCTGGCCGGGTTTCGTTCTGGGAGCCGGCTGATCCCGAAAAGGGCGCCATGGCCATCGGCCTGATGGTCGATCCCGCCTCGGTCGTCGAAATCCGTCAGGACTTCGACAACTACCTGGTCCTAGTCCGGGTCGAGGCCGGTAAGCCGTTCGTCTATTATATGGGCGCGGCCTGGGACAAAGGCCCCGACTTCAAGGACCGCGCGAGCTGGGAAGCCTATGTGGCCGAGCAGAAGCCGGACTTTGATCCGACGCACTAGAACCTGTCATCCCAGCCAAGCGCGTGGCGCGCCAAGCCGGGACCGCCGGAAGTACTGAGCCTGTAGCGGTCCCGGCTCTCCGCTAGAGCCCTTTCCGACCTGATGGCTTCATCAGGGTCTGGCGAAAAGGGCTCTAAATCAGAGGGTTAGAGCATTTTTCGATCCGATAACCGTTTCACACTTATCGGAAAATGCTCTAGCTGCGGCCGGAATGACAAGATAGAACGCTTAGCCGTGAAGCTTGATCGCGGTCTCGGCGACCCTGCGGCCCTGATAGCGGGCGCCGGCCAACTCGGTCTGGCTGGGCTGACGCGAGCCGTCGCCGCCAGCGATTGTCGTGGCCCCGTAGGGGCTGCCGCCGGTGACTTCGTCGATTGTCATCTGGCCGGCGTAGCCATAGTCGAGGCCAACGATCACCATGCCAAAGTGCAGCAGGTTGGTGATGATCGAAAACAGTGTTGTCTCCTGACCGCCGTGTTGCGAGGCCGTGGAGGTGAAGGCGCCGCCCACCTTGCCGTTCAACGCGCCGCGCGTCCACAGACCGCCGGCCTGGTCGAGGAAGGCCGCCATCTGCGAGGTCATGCGGCCAAAGCGGGTGCCCGTGCCGATGATGATAGCGTCATAGTCGGCCAATTCAGCGACCGTGGCGATGGGGGCTTCCTGGTCGAGCTTGAAGTGGGCGGCCTTGGCGACGGCTTCAGGCGCGGTTTCGGGAACGCGCTTGATGTCGACGGTCGCGCCGGCTTCACGGGCGCCTTCCGCCACGGCCTGAGCCATGGCCTCGACGTGGCCGTAGGACGAATAATAGAGAACCAGAACCTTGGCCATGAGGGCCTCCCTGACGTGCGATTGGGTGATTGGGCGGGAGAGCTTGAACGCTCACCCCGCTCGGGATTGAAGAAATCGGCCGCGTTTAGGCGGCGTCGACCAGAACCAGCTCGGCGTCTTCGAGGGCCGTGACGGTGATCACGTCCTCGTTGGAGATGGCCGCGCCGTCGCGGGCGTTCAGCTGGACGCCGTTGACGGTGACCGAACCAACCGCCGGCACCAGATAGGCGTGGCGGCTCTTGCCCAGGTCGTAGGTCGTGCTTTCGCCGGCCTTTAGGGTGGCGCCCAGGACGCGGGCGTCGGTGCGGATCGGCAGGACGTCGCCGTCATTGTCGAAGCCGCTGGCCAGGGTCACGAACTTGCCCGAGCGGTCGCCCTTGGGAAAAGGCTTGGCCCCCCATGACGGCGCGCCGCCGGTACGGTTGGGCTCGATCCATATCTGGAAGATCCGGGTGGCTTCGGGCTCCAGGTTATATTCCGAATGACGGATGCCCGAACCTGCGCTCATCACCTGAACGTCGCCCGCCTCGGTGCGGCCCGTATTGCCCAGATTGTCCTGGTGAGTAATCGCGCCGCTGCGGACATAGGTGATGATTTCCATGTCCGCGTGGGGGTGCGGCGGGAAGCCGGTATTGGGGGCGATCTCGTCGTCATTCCATACCCGCAGCGCGCCCCAGTTCATGTTCTTGGGGTCGTAATAGCTGGCGAACGAGAAGTGATGCTTGGCCTTGAGCCAACCGTGGTCGGCGCCGCCAAGCCTGTCGAACGGTCTGCGATCGATCATGGCCTTGAACCTCTTGGAGCCCGGTCGCCGGGCTCGCTTTCGAAAAGCGCGCCGACATCGGCGTCGGTTGCTTGAGATGAAGATAGCGATCAGGATCGATATCGAAATAGAAACTATCGAAACCTATTGTTTCCAAAATGAGCAAATTACCTGATCTTGAGGGCCTGGCGATCTTCGCCAAGGTGGTGGAACTGCGGTCCTTCGCGGGGGCCGCCGAGGACCTGGGCCTGTCCAAGGCTACGGTGTCCAAGGCTGTGACCCGCCTGGAGACCCGGCTTGGCGCCCGGCTTTTCAATCGCACTTCGCGGCGCCTGGCCCTGACCGACGCCGGCCAGGGCCTTGTCGAGCCCGCCACACGGATGCTGGCGCAGGGCGAGGACGCCGAGAACGCCGCCATGGCCCAGTCCGCCGCGCCGCGCGGCCTGGTGCGACTGGCGGTTCCGATGTCGTTTGGCCTGTCCGATGTCGCGCCGATCCTGCCGGATTTCCTTGCAGCCTATCCCGAGGTCTCGGTCGACCTGCATCTGAGCGACGCCACGGTCGATCTGGTGGGCATGGGCTTTGACGCCGCCCTGCGTATCGCGGCCCTGCCGGACTCGTCGCTGGTGGCGCGTCGCCTGCGGCCGGTGAAGCGCTATGTCGTCGGGGCTCCCTCCTATCTGGAGCGCCGTGGGCGGCCGACCCATCCCGGTCACCTCGCCGAGCATTCCTGTCTCGGCTACGCCTACCTGCCGACCCCTGACGCCTGGCGGTTCGTTAATGCGGCTGGGGAGGAGGCCTCGGTGCGCCCGGCGGGGCCACTGCGGGTCAATAACGCCGACGCCCTGATGCCGGCTCTGATCGCGGGAGTGGGTCTGGCCGTGATGCCCGACTTCATCGCAAGAGAGGCCTTGGCTGATGGCCGGCTGGAGGCGGTAATGCCCGACTGGACCCCACCGCCCATCGCCCTGCATCTGGTCATGCCGGCTGGCGGACCCCGGCCAGCGCGGGTCGAGGCGCTGACAGCCTTCCTGACCTGGGCCCTTGGGGCAAAGGGGCGGGGTCCTACAGGCTATCCACCTGGGCCGGCGTGAAGGCGCCAACCTGGAGAGGGCTCATTGCGGCTATATTGGTCGTCGACAGCCAATCCAGCTGGGTGACGGTCAGGCCGGGGATCTGGGTCGGCGTCAGATAGCCGACCTGGGTGGTGGTCAGTCCGCCGATCACCGTCGTCGATAGCGCCGAGACCTGGGTGGCGGTCAGGGCGCCGATCTGCGTGCCGTTCAGGCCGTTGAAATCGTCCAGGGTCAGGCTGCGCACCTGATAGGCCGACAGACCGCGCATGGCGTTCGCGCTGATCGAACCTATCTGGGTGACGACCAGCGCCGCCAGGTTGGTCACCGACAGGGAGCCGATCTGCGACGCTGACAGGCCGCCGATCTGGGTTGCCGAGAACTCGCCGATGTCGGTGGAGGTCAGGCCGCCCAACTGCGACGACGTCAGGCCGCTCAGCTGGGTCGTGGACAGGCCCTGGACCTGGGTGGCGTCGAAGCTGGAAATGTTGGCCGCCGAGATGCCGCCGACCTGGCTGGCCGTCAGATTGGCGATCTGGGTCCTCGACAGCTCGGCGAAGTCGCCAGAGCCGAGGCCGCCAAGCTGGGTCGCGGTCAGGCCGGCGAACTGGGTGCTGGTGAGTGCGCCGATCTGGGTGCTGGTCAGGGCGTTGAGATTGGTGGTCGACAGAGCGCCCAGCTGCGACGCCGTCAGGCCGCCGACCTGGATCGCTGAGAGCTCCGCGAAGTCAGTGGCGCTCAGGCTCCCGATCTGGGTGGTCGTCAGGCCGGCGATCCGGCTGGCGCTGAAGCTGGCGACCTGAGTGGACGTCAGGACCGAAAGGCCAGTGGCGCTGAGGCCGCCAAGCTGGGTGGCGTTCAGCGCGCCGACCTGGGTGTCGGACAGGGTCGAAACCTGGGTCCCGCTCAGGCCGGCGACCTGGGCCGCTGAAAGGGCGGCGATCTGGCTGGTCTCCAGAACGTCCAGCTGGGTGCTGCTCAGGGCGCCGATCTGGCTGGCGGTCATGCCGCCGATCTGGGTGGTCGAGAGGGCGGCCAGCTGGGCCGCCGCGAAGGCGGCGATGGCGGCGGCTTCCAGGCTGCCGATCTGGCTGGCCGCGAGGCCGCCGATCTGGCTGGCGGCCAGCTCGCCGATATCGGTGGTGCTCAGGCCGGACATTTGGCTGGCGGTCAGGCCCGCCAGCTGGGTGACGTCCAGCGAGGCCGCCTGGGTGGCGTTAAGGCCCGAGAAGTTCGTCGCCGAGATCGCGGCGATCTGGGTGGCGCCCAGAACGTCCAGCTTGGCGGCGTCGAGGCCGGCCAGCTGGGTCGAGGTCATGGCCCCGACCAGTTCGCCGCTGAAAGCCGCCAGTTGCTGGACATTGAAAGCCACGCCCGCGCCGAAGCTGGGGATCTGGGTCGCCGACAGGCCTTTGACCTGGGTGGCCGAAAGGGCCTCGACCTGGGTGGCGTCGAGGACGGCGACAGCCGAGGCGCTGATCGCGCCGACCTGGGTGCTGCTGAGGGTGGCTAGCTTGGTCGTCGACAGATCATCAATGATCGTCGTCGGTAGCGCGGCGATCTGCGCGGCCGAGAGATATGAGATCGGCAAAGGCTCGTCCTGACCAACGGCTTGGAGGCGACCGTTGTTGCGATCAGGGCCTCGTTTCGAAATGGTTAAGGTCAGGCTAGGTGGATTGCGAGATTCGGTCCACGTGACAAAGTAGAGCAGGTAAACCAGCGATTTACGGCCAGCCTTACGCTGTTCAGACCACCGACTTGGCCATCGCCCGCATGGTCCACAGATCCAGATCGTTTTCGCGGCCGATCAGGGCCAGGCCCGAGGCGATCGACTCGAACTCGCCGCCGCTTTCGATCCGGTCGGCCGCGAACCGGCGCTGGAAGATGTCGCGCACGGCCGGCACGAACGAGCTGCCGCCGGTGAGGAACACGCGGTCGACGGCTTCGGGCGTGAGATTGGCGCGGGCCAGGGCCTGGTCGACCGCCCTCTCGATGGCGGCCAGCTCCGGGGCGATCCAGCCCTCGAAGGTGGAGCGCTCGACCTCCTGCTCGATCAGGATCGACCCCGCCGCGAAGCGGAAGATGGCGCGTTCGTTGGCTGACAGGGCCTCCTTTAGTCCCGACACCGAGCGGTAGAGGGCGTAACCGTGATTGTCGTCCAGGACCTCGATCAGGCGGCGGATTTTGTCGGGCTCCATCGCCGTCTTTTCCAGCGAGCGAATGTCGCGCATGTCGCGCGAAGCACGCAGCAGGGCCAGCTGATCCCAACGGGCGAAGGCGGTGTAGTAGCGCTGCGGGATGGGCAGGCGGTTGTCGAAGGCCTTGTAAAGCGAGCCCTTGCCCAGGGCTGGCGAGACCAGCTGGTCGATGATCCGGTAGTCGAAGGCGTCGCCCGCCACGCCGACGCCGGAATGACCAAGGGGCGTCGAGGCCAGCGTGCCATCGGCCTTGCGCTCGAACCGCACTAGGGAAAAGTCGCTGGTGCCGCCGCCGAAGTCGGCGACCAGCACGGTGGCGTCCTGCTTCAGCTGGCGGGCGAAGAAGAAGGCCGCGCCGACCGGCTCATAGGAATAGCGGATGTCGTTGAAGCCCAGGCGCGCGAACGCAGCCTCGTAGCGCTGCAGGGCGAGGGTCTCGTCGGGATTGCCGCCGGCGAAGGTCACGGGCCGTCCGACGATGACGCGGGGCGGCAGGTCGGCCATGGCCGGACCGGCGTGCTCGCGCACCTTCAGCAGGAAGGCGGCCAGCAGGTCCTCGAACAGGTAGCGCTTGTTGAGGATGCGGGTCTCGGTGAAGGCCGCGCTGGCCGCGAAGCTCTTGAACGACTGGATGAACCGCGTCTCCAGCGGATCCTCCAGATAGGCCTCGATCGCCCAGGGGCCGGCCTCGACCACCCGCTCATTGGCCTCGCCGCCATGGCCCTGGACGCTGTGGAAGCTGAGCGCCGAGCGGAAGGCGAACAGGTCGCCTTCATTGGTCGGGAACCGAACCAAGCGCGCGGAGCCGTCGCCGTACGTCATCGAGACGACGGTGTTGGTGGTGCCGAAATCGATGCCGATCGTCGGCGGAACGACGGACGTCATGGGCTCAACCAAGTCTCGGGCGGGGGGCGTGCTTCCTAGCGGCTGACGGGCTCAGGTTCAAGGGTGTCTGGCATCCCCTTCGATTGACTTCGCCCGGCGCCTCCTGTCGAAGAACGCGATGGAACAGTTTGACGTCGTCGTAATCGGGGCCGGGGCGGCCGGCATGATGTGCGCCATCGAGGCCGGCAAGCGCGGGCGCTCTGTGCTGGTGGTCGATCACGCCAAGGAGCCCGGCGAGAAGATCCGCATCAGCGGCGGCGGGCGCTGTAACTTCACCAATATCCACACCGCGCCGGCCAATTTCCTGTCGGCCAATCCGAAGTTCTGCGTCTCGGCTCTGCGCCGCTATCGGCCCAGCGACTTCATCGCCCTGGTCAACAGGTACGCCATCGCCTTCCACGAGAAGACCCTGGGGCAGCTGTTCTGCGATGGCTCGGCCAAGCAGATCATCACCATGTTGCTGACCGAGATGGAGGCCGCACGCTGCGAACTTCGGCTGGAAACCGGCGCCGACAGCATAGCGCGGGTCGAGGGCGGGTTCGAGTTGGCGCTGTCCAGCGGCGCCAATGTGCGCTGTCAGTCGCTGGTGGTCGCCTGTGGCGGCAAGTCGATCCCCAAGATGGGCGCGACCGGCTTTGGCTACGAGATCGCCAGGCAGTTCGGCGTCGGCATTGTCGAAACCCGTCCGGCGCTGGTGCCACTGACTTTCGAGATCAAGACGCTGGAGCGTCTGGTTCCGCTGTCGGGCGTGGCGCTGGACGCCGTGGTCGCCCACGGCAAGACCAAGTTCCAGGAAGGCATGCTGTTCACCCACCGCGGCCTGTCGGGTCCCTCGATCCTGCAGATCTCGTCCTACTGGCGCGAGGGCGACGAGATCCGGGTCGATATGGCCCCGGGCGTGGACGCCTTGGCGGCTCTGAAGGCGGCGCGCACCGCCACGCCGCGCCGGGCGGTCTCGACCGTGATGGCGACCCTGCTGCCGCAGCGCGTGGCGCAGATCGTCTCCGACGACGAGGGCGCTCAGGGCAATATCGCTGACTGTTCGGACAAGGTGCTGGGCCGCCTGGCCGCCGCCGTGAACGCCTGGACGTTCAAGCCGGTCGGCTCGGAAGGCTATCGCACGGCGGAAGTCACCCTTGGCGGCGTCGACACCAACGACCTGGACTCGCGGACCCTGCAGGCCACGGAAGTGCCCGGTCTCTATTTCATCGGCGAGGTCGTGGACGTCACCGGCTGGCTGGGCGGGTTCAATTTCCAGTGGGCCTGGGCCTCGGGCTGGTCAGCGGGCCAAGCGGTCTAAACGACCAAAGAAAAAGCCCTCCCCCTGAAGGGGGAGGGCTTGCTATCCCAAACTACTTCTTCTTGAAGGGCTTACCGGCCGGCTTGCCGCCGTCGAAGCTTTTGGCCTTGAAGGGCTTGGGGCCCTTGAACGGCTTGGCCGGCCCATCGCCGCGCGGCTTGGGCGAATAGGTCGTCTGCGGACCCGCAGCCTTGTCGCCGAACGCCTTGGGCGCGCCGGCGGTGCGGGGCTTGAAGTCGCGCTTGGGACCATCGTCGCGGCCTTCGGTGCGCGGCTTGTAGGCGCGCTTGGCGCCGCCTTCGGTGTCGGCCGGCGAATAGGGACGCGGCGCGTCGTCACGCGGCGCGCGGGGCTTGAAGTCCCGAGGAGCGTCATCACGCTTGAACTCGGTGCGCGGCTTGAAGTCACGCGGCGCGGCGTTGTCGCGGTCGCGAGGCGCCGGAGCACGGGGCGGGCGGGCCTTGTAGTCGCCCTTTGGCTCCTCGCCCTTGCCATACGGCTTGGCGGTGCTGAAACCGTCGTCGCTATAGGTCGAAGGACGCGGCGTGCTGTCGCGCGAGCCCGGCGCGTTGGCGCGCGGCGAACGCGGAGCTTCATCACGAGGCCCATTCTCGCGCTGCGGGCGCGGCTTGAACTCGCGCGGCGCAGCGTCGTCACGAGGCCCATTTTCGCGGGGGGCACGGGGCGCATATTCCTTCCGCGGACCGCTCTCGCGGGCGGCAGGAGCAGCCGTCGGGGTGATGGCGACGTCGTCACGGACGGTGGCCTGCACCGCCGCGCCGAACTTCACTGCGGCCTCTGCCGAGATCTCGAACTTGGTGTCGTAGTCGAAGATCCGGATCGAGCCGATGTCCTTCTTGGTCACGTGACCCAAGCGGCAGATCAGCGGGATCAGCCACTTGGGGTCGGCGTTGTTGCGACGACCGGTGTTGAGGCGGAACCACTCGGCGCCGGCCATGTCGCTGCGCAGCTCGCGCTCGGGACGGTCACCGCCAAAGTCGCGGTCATTGCCGAGCTCACGCGGCTCGCGGCTGCGGGGGCCAGGGTCGGCGCCGTGACGCGGGTCGTCATAGATTTCTTCCGGGGCCGGCAGCTTGGCGCGGCGCGTGCGGATCAGGGCCGAGGCCAGCTCCAGCGGCGTGCGCCTTTCCAGCATCACCTCGGCGAGGGCCGCGTCTTCCTCGGTCGAGACCTCAGCGAAAATCGGATCGTCGAGCAAGCGCTCGGTGTCCTTGACGCGGATTTCGTCGGCGGTCGGGGCGCCGCCCCAGTGGCCTTCGACGCCGGCCGCCATCAGCAGTTGCTCGGCCTTGCGGCGGCGGGTGTAGGGCACTACCAGGGCCGAGACGCCCTTCTTGCCGGCCCGGCCAGTGCGGCCCGAACGGTGAAGCAGGGTGGCCTTGTTGACCGGCAGTTCGGCGTGGATGACCAGGCCGAGGTCCGGCAGGTCGAGGCCGCGCGCGGCGACGTCGGTGGCGACGCAGACGCGGGCGTGACCGTCACGCAGGGCTTGCAAGGCGTCGGCGCGTTCGCGTTGCGACAGCTCGCCCGACAGGCCGACGACTGCGAAGCCGCGCTCGCGCAGCTTGCTGTGCATGGCGCGGACGCTTTCGCGGGTGTTGCAGAACACCAGGGCGCCGGGGCTTTCAAAATAGCGCAGCAGGTTGACGATCGCGTGCTCGATCTCGTTCGGCGCGACCCGCACGGCGCGATATTCGATGTCGCGGTGCGGTTCGTTGCGGCCCACGGTGTCGATGCGCAGGGCGTCGTTCTGATAGCTCTTGGCCAGTTGCACGATGTCGCGCGCCAGGGTGGCCGAGAACAGCAGGGTGCGGCGTTCGGCCGGGGCGGCGTCGAGAATGAATTCCAGGTCTTCGCGGAAGCCCATGTCGAGCATCTCGTCAGCCTCGTCGAGGACGGCGACCTTCAGCTCCGACAGGTCCAGGTGGCCGCGCTCGATGTGGTCGCGCAGACGGCCGGGGGTGCCGACGACGATGTGGGCGCCCCAGTTGAGGGCCCGCTGTTCGCGACGCGCATCCATGCCGCCTACGCAGTTGACGACCACGGCGCCGGCGTCGGCGTACAGCCACGTCAGCTCGCGATTGACCTGGATAGCCAGTTCGCGGGTCGGGGCGATGACCAGGCACATCGGTGGGCCGGCTTTGGAGAACTTTTCGGCGTCGCCCAGCAGGGTGGTCGCGGCGGCCAGGCCAAAGGCGACGGTCTTGCCCGAGCCGGTCTGGGCGCTGACCAGCAGGTCGCGGCCTAAGGCTTCGTCTTCCAGGACAGCGGCCTGGACGGGGGTGGGCTCAGCATAACCTTGAGCAGCTAGAGCCCGCTCAAGAGCGGGGTGGGAGGCGGGGAAGGGCATATAGGTCCAATTCGGTTCAAGCGGACGGCACACACACACGTGCGGCCCGCGCCACGACCAAATACGACCCCCAAATGGACCGTGTTCTTGGTCTTATCTCGTGAAATATAGACCCGTTTGGCCGCCTTGCCGATGAGGCGCGGGCGAAAAGGGATCTGCGGGCCGCTTTAGGAGGCTAAATTGGTCGGGATTGCAAGGGCGACCCGGAAATTCCCACCAGGTGCGGCGGATTCGCCGCAGGGGGCAGGAGAGGCGCGCGAGACTGGAACCGTGCGGCCCCGCGCCTTTTCAGCGACTATTCGGCGGTGGTGAAAGCGTGGGAACGCGGCTTGGCCAGTTCGCGGCAGACCACGGCCGAGAAGGTCGCCAGCAGTCCCAGCACCATCAGGAACAGCATTTCCGCAAAGCCCGGGGCCATCACAGTCAGGGACGGGACGACCGGACTGTTGGCGATCCCGACCGCGCCGGCCAGCAGGGTGAACAGGCTGGCGGCCCCTGCCAGCAGCGGCGCGCCCTTGGCGAGAGCAGAGAGCGCGGCGGGGCGGCGGAGGGCCAACAGGACCGGCGCGGCGACGATGGCGACCGCCAGCAGCAGGACGATCACCTGAACTGGCGCGGCCGCGTCTCCGAAGACGCCGCCAACGGTCAGGCGGACGGCTGCGGGCGCGGCGAGAGCAGGGGTGGCGAGCATGAGCGGCGCGACGGCCGACAGAGCTATGAGGCGCATGGGGGTCTCCGATGGATTACGGGTGTAAGATACTAGAGAATTACGCTGGTAAATCTGTGAGTCAACAGCGGGCGCCAAACGAGCCCTCCTGTTAATTCTGGAAGGGCTGAGGGCGACCTGCTTTTCGGCCGACCACGGGGATAGCGATCGCGCCGTCCCCGGATGGAGACGGGGATTGAGCCCTAGATCCTCCCCCTGGCGGGGGAGGCGGTCCCCATGACAATGGGGGCCGGAGGGGGAAGACCGCATTGATTCAGCAGAACTTCCCCCTCCGTCGGCTTCGCCGACACCTCCCCCGCTAGGGGGAGGATCCGCACGGGCGCCCAGACAATCGACGCAGCCCTCCTGAAACCTCGCGTATTCTTGACCCACCTCGTCGCGAGGAAAGGGCGCAAGGCCAGCGACCATTGCGGCGGCGGGGTGTGATCGAGCGGGACTGGGGTCGAGGGGGATACTCGACCGGTCCGGGGATCCTGGCGTTGCAGGACCCGCCCGCCGTTGGCGTGGGTGAGGATAGACGGGTGTGATTTAGCCTTCAGGCTCGCCCGCCTCGACCGCCGAGCGGCTCCGGAAACGGAGCGGCTCGGCTCCCGGTAAGGCCTCAACAGGGCCACCCGACGGGACGCCGACGGATAACGATGACGCGGAGCGGACGGCTTCGTCGAAACGGTATTTGCTACTCACACATCCGGACGTGGTCCGGACGCTCCGCGACTCTTTCCATGACCATCGCAGCGAAAGCGCGAGGTCGCGGCGGCGTGACCAAAATCCTCTCCCCGTGGGAGAGGTGTCGCCTGAAGGGCGACGGAGAGGGGCTGCCATGAACGTCTCGCGACTTCCCCCTCCGTTCGCTCCGCGACCACCTCCCCCCGTCAGGGGAAGGATCTGCCGCCTAAACGTCCAGATCCGCTACCGCGAACTCAGCATTCTCCTGGATGAACCTGAACCGCAGTTCGGGCTTGCGACCCATCAGGGTTTCGACCAGCGACTCCACCGCCTCTTCCGAGCGCGGCAGGGTGACCCGCGCCAGGGTGCGGACCGCCGGGTCCATGGTGGTCTCCTTCAGCTGGGCGGCCATCATCTCGCCCAGGCCCTTGAAGCGGCCGATCTCGGGCTTCTTGTTCTTGAAGGTCGTGGCCAGCAGCTGGTCCTTGTGGGCGTCGTCGCGGGCATAGACGGTCTTGCCGCCGTGGCTGAGGCGGTACAGCGGCGGCAGGGCCAGGAACAGGTGCCCGCCCCGGATCATCTCGGGCATGGTGCGATAGAAGAAGGTGATCAGCAGGGAGGCGATGTGGGCGCCGTCGACGTCTGCGTCGGTCATGATGATGATCCGCTCGTAGCGCAGATCCTCCTCGCGGTACTTGGCGCCGCCCTGCACGCCAAGGGCCAGCATCAGGTCGGAGAGCTCCTTGTTGGCGCTCATCTTCTCGCCGGTGGCCGAGGCGACGTTGAGGATCTTGCCGCGCAGGGGCAGGATCGCCTGGTTCTTGCGGTTGCGGGCCTGTTTGGCCGAGCCGCCGGCGCTGTCGCCTTCGACGATGAACAGCTCGGCGCCGTCGACCGCGCCGCCGGCGCAGTCGGCCAGCTTGCCCGGCAGGCGCAGCTTGCGGGTCGCCGAGGCGCGGGACACTTCCTTGTCCTTGCGGCGCTTGAGGCGTTCCTCGGCGCGCTCGACGACGAAGTCCAGCAGCGCCTGGGCGTTCCTCGGCGAGGCGGTCAGCCAGTGGTCGAACGGGTCGCGCAGGGCCGCCTCGACGAAGCGCTGGGCTTCGCTGGAGGAGAGCTTTTCCTTGGTCTGGCCCTGGAATTCCGGATTGCGGATGAAGACCGAGATCAGGGCGCCAGCCTGAGCGATGACGTCGTCGGCGGTGATGATCGCCGCCCGTTTCTCGCCCTTCAGCTCGGCATAGGCCTTGAGGCCCCGGGTCAGGGCGGCGCGCAGGCCGCTCTCGTGGGTTCCGCCCTCGGGGGTGGGCACGGTGTTGCAATACGACTGCATGAAGCCGTCATGTTCGCCGAAACCACGCGGCGTCCAGGCGATGGCCCACTCGACCGCGCCGGCCTCGCCCTGGCGCTCGATGCGGCCGGCGAAGCTGTCGGGCGTGACGGTTTCAAGACCCTTGGTACGCTCGGCAAGGAAGTCGGCCAGGCCATTGGGGAAGTGGAACGTGGCCTCGGCGGGTGTCTGATCGTGGATGCGCTCGGCGGCGCAGGCCCATTTGATCTGCACGCCGCGAAACAGATAGGCCTTGGAGCGGGCCATGCGGTACAGGCGGGCCGGCTTGAAGGCCACGCCCTCGCCGAAGATCTGCTCGTCGGGCAGGAAGCGCACCATGGTGCCGCGCTTTTTGCTGGGACCGATTTTCTCGACCGGGCCCAGCGGCTTGCCGCGCGAGAAGACCTGAAGGTGCTCGAACCCGTCGCGCCAGACGGTGACCTCGATCCGCTCGGACAGGGCGTTGACGACCGACGCGCCGACGCCGTGCAGACCGCCGGAGGTCTCATAGGCCTTGCCGCTGAACTTACCGCCGGCGTGCAGGATGGTCATAATGACCTCCAGCGCCGACTTGCCGGGGTACTTGGGGTGCGGGTCGACCGGCATGCCCCGGCCGTCGTCCTTGACCGACAGATAGCCGTCGGCGTCGAGCCTGACCTCGATGGTCTTGGCGAAGCCGGCCACGGCCTCGTCCATCGAGTTGTCCAGCACTTCAGCGAACAGGTGGTGCAGGGCCCGCTCGTCGGTGCCGCCGATGTACATGCCCGGCCGCTTGCGGACCGGCTCCAGGCCTTCCAGCACCTCGATGTCGATGGCCGTATAGCCGCCCGACGAGGGGGTGGGGCTGGCAGACGGCGGCGGCGGCGCAGCAGCGCGGGCCGGCGCTTCGACCTGCGGCTCGCGAGCCGGCAGCGGCGCAGCGGGCGGCGGCGACAGAGCGTCGTCGAACAGGGAGGCTTGGGGGACGTCTTTGGAGGACATTACGGGAACATGCGTCGATTCTGTGGAAGCTTCGTATGGGCTTCCGGGAGTCCGCTGAAAAGAGGCGTGTCGTCGCGGCTGGGGATTTGTTGGGGAGTAAGGTCTTCCCCCTTCTGGAGGAGGACCTTGAATCTCCTACCGGTAGGCGACCGGCATCCCGTTATCCGGAGCCGCATAGCGGTCGCGCAGCTGGGTCTGGCGGCTGTCCTTCGGCTGTTCGACGCCGGCGATGAAAACCTTCTCGGCCCAGGTCGTGGTCTCCAGAGGATCGCCGGTCCACAGTACGACGTCGGCGGCCTTGCCGACTTCCAGCGAGCCGATCTTGCCGTCCATGCCCCAGATCTTCGCGGGGACCAGGGTCACGGAGGCCAAGCCCGCCGCATAGGGCAGGCCGTTGGCGACGGCGAGACCGGCGTTCAGCCGTTCTTGGCGAAGGTTGTTGAAGTCCCGCGCCCCATTGATCGCCACCGTCACGCCGGCGGCGTGCAGCTTGGCCGCGTTGTCGAGACGCGAGCCCAGGGTCTCGAAGCTGTCGGGCAGGTTGGCCTGGCTATCGAGGATCACCGGAAAGCCGGCCCTGGCGATCTCGGCCGCCACGACCCAGCCTTCCTCGGCGCCTTCCAGGATGATCCGGACCTTTTCCTCGGCCGCCAGCTTGAGGGCCAGGCGGATGTCGGAGGCGCGGTGGACGCGGACCAGCAGCGGAGTTTTGCCTTGAACGACCGGGATCAGGGCCTGGAGGTCCAGGCGCGAAAGACCGTAGTCGCGGGTGGCGCCCTGCTCAAAGGCGGCGCGATTGCGGGCGAAGGCGCGGGCGTCCTCAAGGGCCGACTTGATCAGCACGATCGAGGCGCCGCGCGAACCGCCGGCCGCGCGGGCCCCGGATTCGCCCAGCGAGACCGTGACCGCAAGCTTGGAAGCCTCGACCAGATCGCTGTCGCCGGCCTGCAGGCGGACAAACGCGGCCTGGCCGCCGAACAGGGGCGGATCACCCGAGCCCGAAGCGCCGGCCGTCATCTCCTCGACCACGCCGTCGTCGGCATGCTCGTGCGAACCTCCGCCGACGCCGGACAGAACCGGCGTCACCGCCGAAGCCGTAATCCCGCCATCCCGGGCCAGGCCGATCATCGGCGAGGCAGGGTTGACGCTATAGGAAATGTCGAATGCGGCCGACAGCGCCGTGCCGGTGCCGTCGTCGCGGGTTTCCCGAACACCGCTGATCTCGGAAGCGGTCAGGTTGGACGATGGGGCGATCAGGCCGGGGGTGACGACCCCGCCCTTGGCGTCGATTACCGTCGCCCCGGCTGGAGCCATGACCCCGGCGCCCAGCGCGGCGATCTTGCCGTCGCGCAGGATAATCGTGCCCGAGGCGATGGCCGGGCCGCTAATCGGCTCAAGCCGGGCGTTGACGATGGCAATGGTCCCCGAAGCGGGGTTTTGGGCGGCGGCCGGGGCCGCGAGGGCGGCGCAGGCGGCGCTTGTCAGAAGGAAGGACCGGATCATCAGTTGAACGCTCCCTGGCCGGTTTGGCCAAGCTCGAAGTCGGACTTGGGCTGGTAGCGCGGATCATGCCGATCATAAGTCAGGGCGCCGTCGACATAGACCTTCTCGGCCTGGGCGTAGACGCTGAACGGATCTCTGCTCCAGATCACCAGGTCGGCGGCCTTGCCGGGCTCGATGGCGCCGGTCTTGTCGGCGATGCCCATGGCTTTCGCCGGGTTGGCCGTGATCCACTTGATCGCCTCGGCCCGGGTGATGCCGTAGCCCAGACGGTTGCCGGCCGTCATGGCGATGGCGGCTTCCTGGTTCAGGCGCTGGGTCATGATCGGGTCATCGGAGTGGATGACGACGCAGGCGCCCGCCTTCCAGACGATGGCCGGATTGGCGTCGATGCCGTCCAGGCTTTCCATCTTGAAGCCGGTCCACGAGGCCCAGGTGGCCGAACAGATGTCTTCCTTGGCCAGCAGAGCGCCGACCTTGTAGGACTCGATGGCGTGGTGGAACATCGTGATCTTGTAGCCAAACTCCTTGGCAATATCGATCATCACGGCCATCTCGTCGCCGCGATAGCAGTGGTTCTGAACGAGGATCTCGCCTTTCAGAACGCCGGCCAGGGTCTCAAGGCGCAGATCACGTTTGACCGGGTCGGCCTTCTCGCCCTTCTCTTTCTTGGCGCGGTAATCGTCCCATTTGCGGGCATAGTCGGCCGCGTCGATCCACGCGGCGCGATAACCCGCGACATTGCCCATGGCAGTCGCCGGCGAGCGCTGCTTGCCGCCATAGACCCGCTTGGGGTTCTCGCCGCAGGCCATCTTCAGGCCGTAGGGGGCGTTCGGGAACTTCATGCCCTGCATGGTGGTCGAGGGCACGTTCTTCAGCGTCACCGAGCGGCCGCCGAACAGGTTGGCCGAGCCGGGAAGGATAAGCAGCGTGGTCACGCCGCCAGCCCGTGCCCGATTGAAGCCGGGGTCCTGCGGCCAGACCGAGTGCTCGGACCAGACTTGGGCGGTATTGGGGTCGGTGGCCTCGTTGCCATCCGACTTGGCCTGGACGCCGGGCGAAGGATAGACGCCCAGGTGGCTGTGAGCATCGATGATGCCGGGTGTCAGCCACTTGCCCTTGGCGTCGATGACGGCGATGTCGGCGGGAACCGGGGTTTCGGGACCGCCGACGGAAACGATCTTGCCGCCAGAGACGAAAACCACGCCGTTCTCGATTTGCTGGCCAGTCGCCGTCAGCACCGTCGCGCCGACGATGGCCGTGGCGCGCGACGGCAGGGGCGTATAGGTCGACGGGAAGCCCGAGGAGGTGGAGCCATCCAGCCCCTTGGGCAGCGGCTTGTTGTCGACTTTTTCGGCCGGCTTGGCCGCTGTGCCGCCGGGCTTGGCGCCGGCTCCGCTCGTTGTAGCGCAGGCAGAAAGACCTAGCGCGAGCAGGCTTACGGCCCCGGCCGTGTAACGCCATCCAATCATGAAAAACCCCGACTCTCGAACAGGCGGGCAGGACAGACGAAAAAACTCCACCAGGCAAGAGAGCGGCGGCCCGTATTGTTCGATCCGTGAAAATTGTCTGTCGTCTGGCGCAAGGCGCGTCATCATGCTTTGGCTTCGAAGATCATGACGAATGGAGATCGACCGATGGCGCTGCGTTCCTGGATCCTGGCCTTGACCACGGTGCTGCTGCTGGCCTGCGAAAGCCCTGGCGCCAGCGCGCCGCCTTCGCCGCCGCCGATGTCCCGCGCGCCGGTCGCCGAGGGCGGCATGTGCGGCGGGATCGCCGGCTTCCAGTGCGCGGAAGGTTTGTCCTGTCAAATGCAGGCCGAGCAATGCCGGGTGATCGCCGACGCCTCGGGCATTTGCCGCAAGCGGCCGACGATGTGCACGCGGGAATATCGCCCTGTCTGTGGCTGCGACGGCAAGACCTATGGCAATGCCTGCACGGCAGGCGCTGCGGGGGTCAGCGTTTCGGCGGCTGGCGAGTGCAAGCCATAGGGGGATTAACTTGAAGGATTTCGAGATCGACAGGCGAAACGTTCTGGCGGCCGGGGTCGCTGTTGCGGCATCTGGAGCGCCGCTGGCCGCCATCAGCAAGGAGCAGGCATCGATGTATGGACTGATCGGCCAGATGATGGCCGCGCCCGGCAAGCGGGACGAGTTGATCGCCATTCTGGGCGAAGGCACGCAGGCCATGCCGGGCTGCCTCAGCTACATCGTGGCCAAGGACGCGACCAATGCCGACGCCATTTGGATCACCGAAGTCTGGACGGACGCCGAGCATCACACAGCGTCATTGAAGCTTCCGTCGGTGCAGGCGGCGATCACCAAGGCGCGGCCGATCATCACCGGCTTTGGGCAGCGGTTCGAGACCGTGCCCGTCGGCGGCGTCGGTCTGGCCAAGGCCTGATCATGAAAAAGGGCCGCGGATTGCTCCGCGGCCCTTGGTCGTTCCCGATGCAGGGATCGACTACATCTTGACGTTCAGCGACAGGCCAATGACGCGCGGCTCGTTGACGAAGGCGGTCAGGTTGTTGAAGTCGATCGCGCCCTTGAGGTTGTCTTCGTCGGTGATGTTGCGGGCGAACAGCGCCGCTTCCCACGATCCGTCCAGCTTGGCGTAGCCGAGCTTCAGGCCGCCCTCGAAATCGCCCTCGCTGTAGAACTCCTTGGACTCGTGGAGGAAGAAGTTCGTCATGCCCTGCATCTTCCAGTCGGTGTAGGCGAACAGCTCGCCGTCCGCGCCGAACGGCACAGCGTAACGGGCCGTGACGTCGAAGGTGTATTCGGGGGCGTTGGGGAACGGATTGCCGTTGATCAGCGCTTGGCCGGCAGTGTTAAGCGGGTCGGTGACGGTGCACTGGGCGCAGACCGCGGTGGCCAGCGTGGAGTCCTTGATCTTGGTCTTGGCGTAGCTGTAGCCGGCCGTCAGGACGAGATTCTCGGAGACCACGAACTCGCCGTCCAGCTCGATGCCGTAGGCCTCTGCCTTGTTGGCGTTGATCAGGCGATTGGAGTTGGAGCCGCCGCCGACCGCGCTGAACTGCGGATCGTCGATGGTGTAGGTGAACAGCGCGCCGTTCAGGCGAACGCGGCGGTCCATCAGCTCGCTTTTCAGGCCGACTTCATACGACATGATCGTTTCCGACTGCGCGACCGAGGCCGGCGAGAAGAAAGCGATGTCGCGGCCCTGGATCGACGGACCGCGGAAGCCCGAGGCCACCTTGCCGTAGACGCTGACGTTTTCGGCCACGTTATAGAACGCGCTGAGGTCCCAGCTGACCTTTTCGTCGGAGACCGACACCGGCGCGACCGCGTTGGGACCGGAAACAACGCGCAGGTCCTTGTCGTCGCTGGTGTAGCGCAGGCCGCCCGTCAGGGTCAGGGCTTCGGTCGCCTTGTACGAGGCTTGGCCGAACACGGCCCAGGAGGTGTTCCCCTGCTCGAGCGTGGTGGGCGGCGCGAAACCCGGGTCGGTGCGGATTTGATAGCTGGTGTCGAAATAGAAGCCGCCGACCTGCCAGCTGAACGGACCGTCGGTGTCGCTGGCCAGGCGGATTTCCTGGGTGACCTGGTCCAGCTTCTTGATGCCGTCAGTGCTTTCCGACGGGAAGGGGATGAAGCCCGGACCGGTCAGGTTGCCGCCGTCGATGTCGCCGCGGCTCGAGCCATGCGTCTCTTCATAGGCGGTGATCGAGGTCAGGGTGACGTCGCCGAAGTCGTAGCCGATGTTGGCCGAGGTGCCCCAGCCCTTGTACTTCTGGGGGTTGCCGGCGCCGGCGTCGAAATAGACCGTGTCGCGATCATAGTTGGCGTTGAGCTTATTGGAGCCCTTGGTCAGCACGTTGGCGCGGAACGTCGCCGAAGTGCCATCCAGGTCGCGGCCGTGGACGTTGAACAGGGCGCTCAGCGCTTCGGTCGGCGTGAACAGCACCTGCAGGCGTGCAGCCTTCTCGTCGAAGCCGCCGAGCGCGTCCTTCTTGCCGGTGAAGGCGTTATTGATCCAGTCATCGCGATGCTGGACCAGCAGCGAGGCGCGAGCCGCGACCTTGCCGGGAACCAATGCGCCGCCGAGGCCTCCATCGAAGGTCAGGGTGTTGAAGCTGCCATAAGACGCAGCGGCGCGGGCCTTGGTCTCTTCGCTCGGCTTGACCGAGCTGAACTTGACGATGCCGGCCGTGGTGTTGCGGCCAAACAGCGTGCCCTGCGGGCCGCGCAGCACTTCGACCTGCTCGATGTCGAAGATCGGCGAGCTCTTAAGCACGACGTTCTCCAGAACCACGTCGTCCTGGATGATCGACACGGGTTGCGAGGCGGCCAGGTCGAAGTCGCTGTTGCCCAGACCACGGATGTAGAAGCGCGGGGCGGCGCGGCCGTTGGAGGACTCCGCATAGAGGCCGGGGGCCTTGGCGGACAGAGCCAGGATGTCGTCGCCAGCGGCGAAGGTCGATTGCAGACGCTCGCCACCCAGAGCGGTCACCGAAACCGGCACGTCCTGCAGGTTTTCGCTGCGCTTCTGAGCGGTGACGATGACTTCGCCGACCTGGGTTTCCTGCGCCATGGCGGTGGGCGCGGTCGCAAGCGCGACGCCCAAGGCGGCGATCCCGCAAGACAGGCTGAGGGCTTGACGAAGAGTGCGATTGGAAGAGTGCATGGAGAGATCCTGATGCTGATCCGAGTTCCGCGTCGCCGACTCTGCGGGGCGCTCGCGTGATTCCGTTGCGGTTGCGATAAGCTCAGTTGGCTCCTTCGCGATATCATTCGCCACGCGATTTCGCCTGGATCGGGCCGATTGCGACCCTTCTGTTGCGAAGTTGCGACAATTTTGCCCAGTCGGCGCCCGCAAGTAAGAAACCATTCCCAAGTTACGGCGGGTGGCTCAACAGCCGATCTCAAATAAAAAGGGCCGGAGATTGCGCTCCGGCCCCGATCAACAGTTCTAGGCGTCGTTCAAGTCAGCACTTGTAGTACATGTCGAATTCGACGGGGTGCGGGTGCAGTTGCAGACGCATTACCTCTTCCATCTTCAGCTCGATGTAGCTGTCGATGAAGTCGTCATCCATGACGCCGCCGGCCTTCAGGAAGGCGCGGTCTTTGTCGAGGTTCTCGAGAGCCTCGCGGAGCGAGCCGCAGACTTCGGGGATTTTCTTCTGCTCGCGCGGTGGCAGGTCATAGAGGTTCTTGTCGGCGGGCTGGCCCGGATCGATCTTGTTGTTGATGCCGTCCAGGCCGGCCATCAGCAGCGCCACGAAGGTCAGATAGGGGTTGCCCATCGGGTCGGGGAAGCGGGCTTCCAGACGCTTGGCCTTCGGCGAGTCGACGTGCGGGATGCGGATCGAGGCCGAACGGTTGCGGGCCGAATAGGCCAGCTTCACCGGGGCTTCGTAGCCGGGCACCAGGCGCTTGTACGAATTCGTGGTCGAGTTCGAGAACGCGTTGATCGCCTTGGCGTGCTTGATGATGCCGCCAATGTACCACAGGCACATATCTGACAGGCCGGCGTACTTGTCGCCAGCGAACAGCGGCTGACCGTCACCCCAGATCGACTGGTGGACGTGCATGCCCGAGCCGTTGTCGCCGAACATCGGCTTGGCCATGAAGGTGGCCGTCTTGCCGTAGGCGTGAGCAACGTTGTGGATCACGTACTTGTAGAGCTGCATGCGGTCGGCCATCACGACCATGGTGTCGAACTTCAGGCCGAGTTCGTGCTGGGCGGGCGCCACTTCGTGGTGGTGCTTTTCCGGCTTCATGCCCAGCTCGCCCATGACGGCCAGCATCTCGCCGCGCAGGTCTTGAGCGCTGTCGACCGGGTTCACCGGGAAATAGCCGCCCTTGGGGCCAGGGCGGTGGCCCATGTTGCCTTCAGCGTAGGTCTTGGCCGAGTTGCCTGGAAGCTCGACGGAGTCGAACGAGTAGCCAGTGCTGTTGGGCTGGGTGTCCCACTTCACGTCGTCGAAGATGAAGAACTCGGCTTCGGGACCGAAATAGACGGTGTCGCCGATGCCCGACGATTTCACATAGGCCAGGGCGGCCTTGGCGATCGAGCGGGGGTCGCGGTTGTAGGGTGTGCCGCTGTCGGGGTTCACCACGTCGCAGAACAGGGCCAGCGTCGTCTGCTGGTAGAACGGATCGATGATCGCGCTCGACAGATCGGGACGCAGTTTCATGTCCGACTCGTTGATCGCCTTCCAGCCGGCGATCGACGAGCCGTCGAACATGGTGCCGTCATTGAGGAAGTCGTCATCGACCAGGTCGATGTCGAACGTGACATGCTGCAACTTGCCACGAACGTCGGTGAAGCGAACGTCAACGTACTTGACGTCCTTCTCCTTGATCATATCCAGGATATGTTTGGCGGTGCTCATTCCGTATCCCCTTCTTGAGCCTCGTAAGTGTCTGACCTTCCGCGCCTAGACGGCTGCGGGGCCGCTTTCTCCGGTTCGGATGCGGATGACTTCCGCGATCTCCGAGACGAAAATCTTGCCGTCGCCGATGCGGCCGGTACGCGCGGCGCGTGTGATGGCCTCCAGCGCGGGTTCCAGCTGGCTGTCCTCGACGACCACCTCCATCTTGATCTTGGGGAGGAAGTCCACGACGTACTCTGCGCCGCGATAAAGCTCGGTATGGCCCTTCTGACGGCCATAGCCCTTGGCTTCGAGCACGGTCATGCCCTGGACGCCCATCTCCTGAAGGGCCTCCTTCACCTCATCGAGCTTGAACGGCTTGATGATGGCTTCAATCTTCTTCATCGGTTCCACTTTCGGGCCCGCTGGCGCGCCGCGCCGTTGATGTGCGGCACCGATCACGCCCCTCGGGGGACTCGCAAGCTTTGGTCGGTCGGAAAAGGCCCCATCGATGTAGATCGGGAACGATGATCAAAATTTATGCACAGTGAGCTCAAAATTTGATCAATGCGGGTTTGTTGCCCAAATCGCCTTGCGGTGCCCCGTTTCGACCTTAGGATCGACCCCAACGAGCGTTTGAATGGGGGTGAACATGCGTGACGACACGCCGGTTTTGATTGGCGCCGGCCAGTTCACCTATCGTGGCGAAATCGAAAACTCGCCGTCTCCACTGGAACTGCTGAAGATTGCGGCGGACCGTGCCGTTGGTGATGCCGGGCTCTTGGGGTCGGTTCTTGCTGAACTCGACGCGGTGGCAGTGATCGCTTTCAGTATCGATGCGCCCGGCGGACTTTCAAAGCTTCCCCTGCCTCGGTTGGTCAATCCGCCGGCCAGCTTGGCGAGGGGGTTGGGCGCTCAACCCGCATGGAGCGTTTATACTGAGACTGGCGGCAACAGCCCTCAGCAAGCCGTGAACGTGGTCTGCGAACGGATTTCCAAGGGCCAGTCTGAGCTGGCTCTGGTGACCGGCGCCGAGTTTCTCGGTTCGCTGACGAAGCGCCTGAAGGCCGGCCTGGGGTTCGGCGGCTGGGGCGACGACATCACGGACCCGCCAGTCCGCATCGGTGATCCGCGTCCCGGTGTGACGCCGCAGGAGGCCGCACACGGGCTGGGCTATCCGGTCAACACCTATCCGTTGTTCGAAAACGCGCTGCGTGCGCGAGATGGGCGTTCCCTGCACGATCATCAGGCTCGGCTGGGCGCGCTGTTCTCGCCGTTCAGCAAAATGGCGGCCGCCAATCCAAATGCGTGGTTCCCGGTCGAGCGATCACCGGAGGAGCTTGTGAGCGTCACAGATCGCAACCGGATGATCAGCTTTCCCTATCCGAAGTATCTCAACGCCATCATGGAGGTGGACCAGTCGGCCGCCGTGCTGATCTGCAGCGTGCGCAAGGCGCGCGAGCTGGGCGTATCGGAAGACAAGTGGATCTATCTGCACGGCTGCGCCGACGCCGCTGATCTCTGGCACCCGATGGACCGCCAGGATTTCTATTCGAGCCCGTCCATTCGGCTAACCGGCGAGCGCGCCTTTCAGATGGCGGGCGTGGGCTTGGCCGACATCGACATCATCGACCTCTATTCCTGCTTCCCGTCCGCCGTTCAGGTGGCGGCGCAAGAATTGGGCCTGGCACTGGACGATCCGCGCGGCCTGACCGTCACCGGCGGTCTGCCTTATTTTGGTGGGCCGGGAAACAATTACGCCCTGCATTCCATCGCCGAGATGATGACCCGGCTCAGAGCCCGACCCGGCGCCTACGGTCTCTGCACAGCCAATGGCTGGTTCCTGACCAAGCAGTCGATCGGCATCTACTCGACCAAGCCTGTGGAGGGTGACTGGATCCGCGAGGCGCCGTTGATGATCCAGGAGCGTATCGACGCCTTGCCGCACCCGGAGATCGTCGAGCGCCCGACCGGACCCGCGGTGATCGAGACCTACACTGTCGTCCACGCCCGTGAAGGTGTCCGGATGGGGATAGTGATCGGCCGTGACGGAGCGGGCCGGCGGTTCGTGGCTCACACGCCTGAAGATGCCGAGACCCTGTTAAATCTGGAAGCGCGAGAAGGCGTCGGCAGAACGGGGACGGTCGGCCCGCACCCCGACGGCGTTCGAAACCTATTTATTCCGGATTAAATCCATGACGCGCGTCCATGTCATTCGCCACGGCCGACCGGCCTCGACCTGGGGTGGGGCGGAGGATGATCCCGGTCTGGATGAAATCGGCCGACAGCAGTCCGTCGAGGCGGTGGAAGTTTTGATGGCTTTGCCTGAGAGCGAACGGCCGAAGCGTGTCGCCTCGTCGCCGCTGCGTCGATGCCGCGAGACGGCCGAGCCGATGGCCCGCGCGTTGGGTGTCGAGTTGGTGATCGATCCGCGCGTAGGCGAGATTCCGACGCCGACGGCGATGCCGGCCGCCGACCGTCCTGCCTGGCTGCGCGCCGCGTTCGGCGGCGAATGGAGGCAGATTGTCGGCGATCTTGACTATGAGGCCTGGGCCAGGAGTGTTGCGGCGGCCGTAGCTGAATATCCCAACACGGCGGTGTTCAGTCACTTCGTGGCGCTCAACGCCGCTGTGAGCGTGGCGACAGGAGAGGCGAGGGTGGCGGCATTCAGGCCGGACCACTGCTCGATCACGACATTCGATATCCGCGATGGGCGCTTGATCCTCAATGAGAAAGGACGCGAAGCTCAGAGCCAAGTGCTTTGAAGGAGTCGTCGTGCCGCGCGAGATCATGACCGTCGCCGAGATGACCGCGGCGGACCGCGCCGCCGTCGCGCGCGGCATTTCGATCGACACCTTGATGGAGCGGGCCGGGATCGCGGTTGCCGAAGCGGTGAGGGTCAGGTTCTCACATCGGCCTGTCGTGATCTGGTGCGGCCCCGGCGACAACGGCGGCGATGGCTATGTCGCTGCGCGTCATCTGCGCCGCAAAGGCTGGTCGGTTCGTGTGGAAGCTTCCGCGCGACCCGTCACCGAAGCCGCGAGGCGCGCCGCCGCCCGCTGGAAAGGCGAAACCGGCCCCTTGTCGGCGGAACCGACCCGGGCGGATCTCTATATAGACGCGCTGTTTGGCGCAGGCCTGTCGCGCCCGCTCGAAGGCGATGTCGCCAGACTGGCGCGCGCCAGCGGCTTGCTGACCAAGCCCGTCATCGCGATAGACATACCCAGCGGGGTATCTGGCGATACAGGCCGGGCCCTTGGAGAGACCGCGTTCCGCGCCGACCTCACCGTAACCTTCCATCGACGCAAGCTGGCCCATTGTCTGATGGAGGGGCGCGCTGCTTGCGGTGAGGTGATCGTCGCCGACATCGGTCTGGGCGGGTCGGGAGACATCTTTGGCCTGTACGAGAATACGCCGGAGCTCTGGCAATCTGGGTTTCCCTGGCCTGTTCTGGACGCGCACAAGTATCGGCGAGGCCGGTTGAAGGTGGTCAGCGGCGATGCCTGGAACACGGGGGCGGCGCGCCTGGCGGCTCGTGCCGGCCTTCGGATCGGGGCGGGTGTCGTCACTCTATTGTCGCCGCCAAGTGCGCTGGCGGTGAACGCCGCGCATCTGGAGGCGGTGATGCTGGCGCCCTTCGAAGGCGAGGCTGATCTGCACGCGGCGGGAGAGGCTGCCGACGCCGTTGTCATCGGCCCGGCCAGCGGCGTGGGTGATATGACAATGCGAAACCTGTTCGCCCTGGCCCGTACTGGCGCAGCGTTGGTAGTCGACGCCGATGCCCTGACAAGCTTTCGCCACGACCCGGGCGCGCTGTTTTCGGCGCTGGACCGCGATGATGTTCTTACGCCGCATCCGGGGGAGTTCGAGCGGGTTTTTCCGGGGCTTCTGGGTGGCTCGGTCGAGCGGGTGGCGGCTGCACGCGAAGCCGCGCGCCGGGCTGGCGCTGTCGTGCTGCTGAAGGGCCCCGATACCGTGGTGGCCGCGCCGGATGGCCGAGCAGCGGTTTCGCTCAACGGCTCGCCTTGGTTGGCGACTGCGGGATCGGGTGATGTCCTGGCCGGGTTCATCGGCGGACTGATCGCCCAGGGAATGGAGAGTTACGAGGCGGCCTGCGCCGGAGCCTGGATCCACGCCGAATGCGGCGGCGCGCATGGCCCTGGATTGATTTCTGAGGATTTGCCGGGTTTGGCTCCCGCAGTGCTCGCTCGACTTCTGCCCCGGCATCGCGACCAGACGCGGGGCGGACTTGCGTTGGATCGGCGAACTCCGTAAGGCCTGCCACCACGCGGATGTGGCGAAACTGGTAGACGCACCAGATTTAGGTTCTGGCGCCGAGAGGCGTGGAGGTTCGAGTCCTCTCATCCGCACCAGATCTACGGGTCGCTCCTGCCTGCAAGACGGTGGGCGCGACTTTTGCCGCTGGCGCTCTTGGATGGTCGCGCACGTCGTGACATAAGGGCGCTCTTTCGCCGCCCCGGCCTCGCGGGCGGCGTCGATGTTTTTGACCCCAGGGCGGACCCCCGACGCGCGCGTCGCAGGTCCGAGAATATGACAATGTCGATGCAGATCGTTGAAAAGTCGGGCGAAGGCCTTAGCCGCGTTTATGGAGTGACCGTTCCGGCCGCCGAGTTGGCTACGCGTCTCGAAGCGCGGATCGCCGAAGTCGCGCCGCAAATGAACGTCAAGGGCTTCCGCCCCGGCAAGGTCCCCGCCGCTCACGTTCGCCGTCTGTACGGCAAGGCGCTGATGGGTGAAGTAGTAGAGCAGGCGCTCAACGAGACGACTCAAAAGGTTCTGGACGACAACAAGCTGCGCCCTGCTGGTCAGCCAGAGCTGAAGCCGTCGTCGGACATGGACAAGGTTGTCGCGGGTGGCGAAGACCTCGCGTTCGACTTGGCCATCGAAATCATGCCCGACTTCGAACCGATCGACCCGGCCAGCATCGAGCTGACCAAGCCGGTCTACAAGGTCGCCGATGTCGAGGTCGACGAGGCCCTGGCCGAACTGGCCAAGCAAGCCCGCACCTATGAGCCGCGTAAGGGCAAGAGCCTGAAGGCCAAGGACGGCGATCAATTGCTGATCGACTTCGTCGGCACCGTCGATGGCGTCGAATTCGCCGGCGGCAAGGCCGAAGGTGCGGAACTTGTTCTGGGTTCGGGCCAATTCATTCCGGGCTTCGAAGAGCAACTGGTCGGCTCCAAACCGGACGACGCCATCACCGTGAAGGTCACCTTCCCGGAAGATTACCAGGCCAAGGATCTGGCCGGTAAGTCCGCCGAATTCGCCACGACCGTCAAGGAAGTGCGCGCGCCGGTGGACGCCGAAGCCGATGACGAGCTGGCCAAGCGCCTGGGTCTGTCGGACCTCGCCGCCCTGAAGGAACTGCTGAAGTCCAACCTGTCGGGTCGCTATGACAACTCGTCGCGCTTCAAGCTGAAGCGCGCGCTGCTGGACGTTCTGGACACCAGCCACGACTTCCCGCTGCCGCCGCGCATGGTCGACGCCGAGTTCGCCGGTATCTGGCAACAGGTTCAGGCCGACAAGACCCAAGGCGGCCTGCCGCCGGAAGACGCCGACAAGACCGAAGACCAGCTGAAGGACGAGTACCGCAAGATCGCTGAGCGCCGCGTGCGTCTGGGCCTGGTGCTCGCCGAGATCGGCCGCAAGAACGACGTGGTCGTGACCGACCAGGAACTGACCGACGCCATCATGCGCGAAGCTCGCCAATACGGCGCGCAAGCCCAGCAGGTGTTCGACATGTATCGCCAGCGCACCGACCTGCAGGCCGCGCTGCGCGCCCCGATCTATGAGGACAAGGTCGTCGACCTGATCTTCGGCAAGGCCAAGATCGAGGAAAAGGAAGTCTCCAAGGACGAGCTCCTGGAAGAAGACGATCTGCCGGAAGGCTACGGCGGCTAAGGCCTCCATCATCCGACGAGACAGGGCGCGGCTCGCGAGGGCCGCGCCTTTTTCTTTGCCTCAAGCGTGGCTCCGGCTCCTTGCAACCTGTTAAGGGCCACGCGATATGCGTTGGCGACGCCGCGCGAGGTCTGATTCGTGTGGCCCCAAAACGCGAAAAAGGGCGAACCCCATGTACGATCCGGTTGCAACGGCGATGAACCTCGTGCCGATGGTGGTCGAACAGACCAGCCGCGGCGAGCGCGCGTTCGACATTTTCTCGCGCCTGCTGAAGGAGCGGATCATTTTCCTGACTGGCCCCGTCGAAGACGGTATGGCCAGCCTGATCTGCGCTCAGCTTCTCTTCCTGGAGTCCGAGAACCCCAAGAAGGAGATCGCTATGTACATCAACTCGCCGGGCGGCGTGGTGACGGCTGGCCTGGCGATCTACGACACCATGCAATACATCAAGAGCCCGGTTTCGACCGTGTGCATGGGCATGGCCGCTTCGATGGGCAGCTTGCTGCTCTGCGCCGGCGCGCCGGGTCAGCGCATCTCGCTGCCGAACTCACGGATCATGGTGCACCAGCCGTCGGGCGGTTTCCGCGGCCAGGCCTCGGACATCGAGCGGCACGCCGAGGACATCATCAAGACCAAGCGCCGCCTGAACGAGATCTACGTCAAGCATTGCGGCCGGACCTATGAAGAGGTTGAGCGCACCCTTGATCGCGACCACTTCATGAGCGCCGAGGAAGCCAAGGACTGGGGTCTGATCGACCACATCAATGAGACGCGCGACGAGACCGACGCCAAGGTCTAGGTCCTGGCCCTCGCAGATTTGATCAAGCCGTCGGCCGCAAGGTCGGCGGCTTTTTCGTGCCAGCTTTAAAGTGGCTTGCCACGGAACACGCGGTAGCCGCGCTCGTCGGCGATTGCCAGCATCTCGGCGTCGCCGGACGTGTCGCCATAGGCGGCTGTGAGGCGAACGTCTTCGCCGAAGGCTTCCTTCAAGCGGACGACCTTCTCCTTGGCTCGGCAGTTGGGGCCAGCCAGCACCCCGAGGGCGCGGTCGTTCTGGTCGAAGGCCAGGCGGGTGCCGATCAGCATGTCGGCGCCCAAGCCGCGCGCGAACGGCGCGACCGTGATGTCTGGCGAAGCGGTGACAATGACCATGCGCGCGCCCTTGGCCCGCCAACGGCGCCAGACAGCGAGGGCGTCGGGTCGGAAGAGGGAAGGGGCGTGCAATTCGGCGAAGGTGCGTGCGTCAGCCTCGATCTCCGCCTGGGTCGCACCTTTCAGGAATTCCCGGACTGCCGCTGCCTTAAGCTTGCCGCGATTGCGATTGAAGACATAGCGCAGCAAAGCTGGCGAAAGGCGCAGCACGCCAGCAGTCCAGCGTGCGGGGCCAGCGCGCCATTTGAGGAAGGCGTTGAAGCTGTCGCGGACCGTCAGGGTGCCGTCGAAGTCGAAGGCCACAAGCGCCGGCGCGTCGGCCATGTCGCCTGTCATCGGCATTGAGGCCGTCAGGCCCTTGGCCATCAATGAGCGCTTCGCCATTCTTCTCCGCGCGCGTCCCGCGCGTCCTGTTAAACAAGTGGCCGTTCGATCACGATTCCCGCATGGTCTCTAAAGTCTTCCGCTTCTATGGAAGGGCCAGGATCCGAGAACGGTTGCACCGTTGGCCATGGTCCCCATTTTAGACTCGAAAACCATGACACGGCACGGTCCATTTTCTCGCCAGGCGCTCGAAAAAGCCTCCAAGGCTTGTGAACTGCGGCCGGATCGGGGAATGTCAAGGATTAGACAACTCCCAGCATGTAAGCTGTCCCTTCGGTGGCGGCCTGTGAGCCAGGAGCGGGCGTCACGGCCGTAGCCGTCGCCGCCATAGCGTGAGAAGCGACCATGACGAAAGCCGCGAGCGGCGATACCAAGAGCACTCTGTATTGTTCTTTCTGCGGAAAGAGCCAGCATGAGGTGCGTAAGCTCATCGCGGGACCGACGGTGTTCATTTGTGATGAATGCGTCGAGCTCTGCATGGACATCATTCGCGAAGAGCACAAGATTGCTTTCGTGAAGTCGAAGGATGGCGTTCCGACGCCGCGCGAAATCTGCGAAGTTCTGGACGATTACGTGATCGGCCAAGGACATGCCAAGAAGGTGCTCGCTGTCGCGGTGCACAACCACTACAAGCGCCTGAACCACGCGTCGAAGAACAACGACGTCGAACTGGCCAAATCCAACATCCTGCTGGTCGGCCCGACCGGTACCGGCAAGACGCTTCTGGCCCAGACCCTGGCCCGAATCATCGACGTGCCGTTCACGATGGCCGACGCCACCACCCTGACCGAAGCCGGTTATGTGGGTGAGGATGTCGAGAATATCGTGCTGAAGCTGCTGCAGGCCGCCGACTACAATGTCGAACGGGCGCAGCGGGGCATCGTCTATATCGACGAAATCGACAAGATCAGCCGCAAGTCCGACAATCCGTCGATCACACGCGACGTGTCGGGCGAAGGCGTGCAGCAAGCTCTGCTGAAGATCATGGAAGGCACCGTCGCCTCCGTGCCGCCGCAGGGCGGGCGCAAGCATCCGCAGCAGGAGTTTCTGCAGGTCGACACCACGAACATCCTGTTCATCTGCGGCGGGGCGTTCGCGGGTCTGGAGCGCATCATCTCGGCGCGCGGCCAGGGCAAGTCGATCGGCTTCGGGGCCAAGGTCGCCGATCCGGAAGAGCGTCGCACAGGCGAGATCCTGCGCAATGTCGAGCCGGACGACCTCCAACGCTTTGGCTTGATCCCGGAATTCATCGGCCGCCTGCCTGTGGTCGCGACCCTGGAGGACCTCGACGAGGTCGCCCTGGTCAAGATCCTGACCGAGCCGAAGAACGCCTTCGTCAAGCAGTACCAGCGCCTGTTCGAGATGGAGAACATCGGCCTGACCTTCACCGAAGACGCCCTCAGCGGCGTCGCCACGAAGGCCATCGCCCGCAAGACCGGCGCGCGGGGCCTGCGTTCGATCATGGAAGGCATCCTGCTGGAGACCATGTTCGAACTGCCCAACTACGAGGGCGTCGAAGAAGTGGTGGTCAATGCCGAAGTTGTCGAAGGTCGGGCCCAGCCACTACTGATCTATGCGGAAAAGAAGGGCGGCGCCGCGTCGGCCTGACGCGAATCGCTTCCTGACGATCAAGGCGCGCTCTCTCGAGCGCGCCTTTTTCATGCCGTCGTAGCCCGATAGCCATATTCATGACCCGCTTGATGCGCCGGCGCCACAGGCCAGTCCGGCCGACTATGGTCGTATCAAAGCTTTGGCTTGCAACGAAATTGCGTAACGGCGGGCTTTAGGGGCATATCCCCTTCAGCTTGGCCACTTATGCGCGACCTGTCGCCGCTATCAGGCGACTCAGCTTGAACGCGGTTGCGAAACGTCCACATAAATACGGACATTCCGTCCAGTCCCGGACGGACGAGCTGATCGACTCAGGCGCATCGTCTGAGTAACGGCGGCCCGCATGGCCGAGCGCGGACGCCGCGACGGCCGGGAGTAAGAGCATTATGTCTGAACTTCGCACGCTTCCAGTTTTGCCTTTGCGGGACATCGTGGTTTTCCCGCACATGGTGGTGCCGCTCTTCGTTGGGCGGGACAAATCCGTTCGCGCCCTCGAAGAGGTGATGCGCGGCGACAAGCAGATCCTGCTGGTGACCCAGAAGAACTCGGCGGACGATGACCCGTCGCCGGGCGATATCTATGATGTCGGCGTTCTGGCCACGGTCCTGCAACTGCTGAAGTTGCCCGACGGCACCGTCAAGGTGCTGGTCGAGGGCAAGGGCCGCGCCGCCGTGGTCAAGTTCACCGATCAGGAATCCTTTTACGAGGCCCAGATCGGTGAAGTGAGCGAGGACGAGGGCGTCGGCCCCGAGGCCGAGGCTCTGTCGCGCGCCGTGGTCGAGCAGTTCGAGAACTACGTCAAACTCAACAAGAAGGTGCCGCCGGAGGCCCTGGCGTCGATCCCGCAGATCGCTGAGCCCGGAAAGCTGGCCGACAGCATCGCCGCGCACCTGTCGGTGAAGATCGGCGACAAGCAGCACCTGCTGGAAATCTTCGACATCGTCAAACGCCTGGAGAAGGTCTTCGCCCTCATGGAGGGCGAGATCAGCGTCCTGCAGGTCGAAAAGAAGATCCGCTCGCGCGTGAAGCGCCAAATGGAGAAGACCCAGCGCGAATATTATCTCAACGAACAGATGAAGGCGATCCAGCGCGAGCTGGGTGATCCCGACGATCAGCGCGACGAGCTCATCGATCTCGAGAAGCGCATCAAGAAGACCAGGCTCTCCAAGGAAGCCCGCACCAAGGCCGAAGGCGAGCTGAAGAAGCTGCGCAATATGAGCCCGATGTCGGCCGAGAGCACCGTCGTGCGCAACTATCTCGACTGGATGCTGTCGATTCCCTGGGGCAAGGCCAAGACCAAGAAGATCGACCTCGTCGAGGCCGAAGGCATCCTCGACGAGGACCACTATGGTCTGGAGAAGGTCAAGGAACGTATTCTCGAGTATCTGGCCGTCCAGGCCCGCACCAACTCGCTGAAGGGGCCAATCCTCTGCCTCGTCGGCCCTCCCGGCGTCGGCAAGACCTCGCTCGGCAAGTCGCTGGCCAAGGCCACCGGTCGCGAGTTCGTGCGCATGAGCCTCGGCGGCGTGCGCGACGAGGCCGAGATCCGTGGTCACCGCCGCACCTATATCGGCTCGATGCCCGGCAAGGTCATCCAGTCGATGAAAAAGGCCAAGACCACCAACGCCTTCGTCCTGCTGGACGAGATCGACAAGATGGGCAACGATTATCGTGGTGATCCCGCGTCGGCCCTGCTCGAAGTGTTGGATCCCTCACAGAACTCGGCGTTCGGCGACCACTATCTGGAAGTCGACTACGACCTCAGCCAGGTGATGTTCGTCACGACGGCCAACAGCCTCAACATGCCTCAGCCGCTGCTGGACCGCATGGAGATCATTCGCATCGCCGGCTACACCGAGGATGAGAAGCTGGAGATCGCCAAGCGCCACATCCTGCCCAAGCTGACCAAGGACCACGGTCTGAAGGAAGCCGAGTTCGTGGTGCCCGAAAAGGCGATCCGCGACTTGATCCGCTACTATACCCGGGAAGCCGGCGTGCGGTCTCTGGAGCGGGAACTGGGCGCTCTGGCGCGCAAAACCGTTCGTGATCTTGGGCGCGAAAAGATCACGTCGATTACCATCGACGACGAGCGCCTGGCCAAATATTCGGGCGTCAAGAAGTACCGCTATGGCGAGACCGACGAGGTCGATCAGGTCGGTATTGTTACCGGTTTGGCCTGGACCGAGTTCGGCGGCGACATTTTGACCATCGAAGCCGTGAAGATGCCGGGCAAGGGTCGCATGACCGTGACTGGCAACCTCAAGGAGGTGATGAAGGAGTCGATCTCGGCGGCCCAGTCCTACGTTCGCTCGCGGGCCATGCACTTTGGCGTAAAGCCGCCGATCTTCGAAAAGACCGACGTCCACATCCACGTGCCGGACGGCGCTACCCCTAAGGACGGCCCTTCGGCCGGCGCCGCCATGGCCCTGGCCATGGTCTCGGTACTGACCGGTATCCCGATCCGCAAGGATATCGCCATGACCGGCGAGATCACTCTGCGCGGCCGGGTAACTGCTATCGGCGGCCTCAAGGAGAAGTTGCTGGCGGCTCTGCGCTCTGGCGTGAAGACGGTTCTGATCCCTCAGGAGAACGAGAAGGATCTGGTCGACGTGCCGCAGTCGGTGAAGGACGGCCTGGAGATCATTCCGGTCTCCACGATCGACGAGGTGCTCAAGCACGCTCTGACGGGGCCTCTGACCCCTGTAGAGTGGAATGAGGCCGATGAGCCGATTGCTGCAACTGCGAAGGTCGATGAGGGCGATGCTGACGCCATTCTGACCCACTGAACGTAAGTTATTGTTGATAAGTTGAGCGGCGCGGGAGATTCCCGCGCCGCCTTCATTTGACGGGGCATTTTCCGCCGCCATAATCCCGTCCGAGCGAAGTGGCGTCTGCTTTTGCGAAGCGCCGCCGCTTTATTGGCTGGGAGAAAAAAATGACCACAAAAGCCGAACTCGTCACGGCGATCGCCGAGAAGGCGGGCATCAATAAAAATCAGGCCAAGGACGCCCTGGAAGCCTTCATCGAATCCGTTACCGACTCTCTGAAGTCGGGCAACGACGTGCGCCTCGTCGGCTTTGGCACGTTCAAGGCCGTGGCCCGTGCGGCGGGCACCGCGCGCAACCCGCGCACCGGCGAGACTGTGAACCGTCCGGCGTCCAAGACCGCGCGTTTCCAGGTCGGCGAAGGCCTGAAGACCACGCTCAACGGCTGATCCGTTTTTTAGAGACAAGAGGGCGGAGCGCTTTGCGGTGCGCCGTCCTTTTTTCTTTTCGCGCTTTGCGCGGCTCGCGCCGGCGGCTAGAAGGCCGGCTCGACTTTTGGGGCGGTTAGCTCAGCGGTAGAGCGTCTCCTTTACACGGAGAGGGTCGGGGGTTCGATCCCCTCACCGCCCACCAAAATTCTTCGGATCCAGAATGCCAAACCCTGGCGATGCGATCACCGTCACGCGCCTCGCCTGGACCGACAGGGTTCTTGACGACATCGACACGCCAGGCGGCCAACTGCGGATCACCCTGGGTCTGGGTTCGGGGCTGGCGCGCAGGGCGAGCGACCCGCCGGGGCGTCTCTGGGCCTTGGGGGATCGCGGACCCAATCTGAAGGTCGGGCTTGCCGTGGGGCGCTACGGTCTCGACCACCTGAAGGCCCTCGCAGGCATCGAAGGGGCCAAGATCATGCCGCGGCCGGCTTTAGGCCCTATGCTGGCCGAGCTTCAGCTTGATGGCCACTCTATTGCCTGTCTCCGCATCGTGCCGTTCACCGACCAAACGGGCGCCGCTTTTAACGGGCTGCCGCTTCCCGGCGGCGACACGGCAAGCATGGAGCCGGCGTTCGATCTGGCCGGAGCACCTTTAGGCGCCCACACATCCGGCGCGGATACCGAAGCCGTCGTCGCGCTTGCGGACGGCTCCTTCTGGGTGGCGGAAGAATATGGGCCATCGCTGATGAAGGTCGGGGCGGATGGAACGGTGCTTGTCCGTTGGGTCCCGTCGGGTTGCGAGGCGTCCTTGCAGGGTGCGGCATTTCCGGTTGCCGGGGTGCTGCCCGGGCTGGCGGCCAAGCGGCGCCTGAACAGGGGCTTTGAAGCCCTGGCGCTTTCCCACGATGAGCGCCGCCTTCACGTCCTGCTCCAGAGCCCGCTGGAGGCAAGCGATGAACACGCCGCCGCGCCGCTCGGCCACGCTCGATTATGGTCTCTGGATATCGACACCGGCAGTATCGTCGGCGAGCACTTCTATCCGTTTGATGCACCGTCAAGTTTCGCGCGCGACGCCGAAGCGGGCCTCGTGGACGCCGAGGACCTGAAAATCTGCGAAGCGGCGTCAGTCGGTTCCGGACAGCTTCTGGTGCTGGAACGGATTTCGCGCACGGCCAAGATCTATCACGTGGCCCTGACCCAGCGCGTTTTGAGCAAGACCCTGCTTCTCTCGACAGACGATTGGCCAGCCATCGTGCCCGACCTGGAGGGCATGGCGATCCTGTCCGATCGCTCGCTCGTCCTGTGCACAGACAATGACTTTGGCGTGGAGGGGGCGGAAACCGCCTTCTTCAGGATCGATTTCGACCGGCCGTTTTCGGTCTAGGCGACCAGATCCTCCAGCAATGCCGCCGCCGATCGATTGGCCTGATCGATGCGGATGGCGGCGCCGAGCACGTTTGCCGCCTGACGATAGCTGTCGTTCTCAAGCAAGTCCGTGATAGCGGCCGCAATTGCCTCGACGCTCGCGTCGGGCGCAAGGCGCAGTCCGGCCTGCCGGGCGACGACACGGGCGGCGTTGTCGTGCTGGTCACGTCCCATTGGCAGGCACAGAATTGGCACCCCGGCCATCAGCGGTCGCAGCGTCGAGCCGTGGCCTGCGTGGGTCACGAACACCGCAGTCTGGTCCAGTAAAGCCTGATGCGGGGCGCTGCGAACCACGCTGACATTATCGGGGGCGGGGAATTCGATCGGATCGAGGGTCGGTCCGGTCGTGACCAGTCCGCGAACCGGCAGGCGGCCCACCGCGGCGATGACGGTCTTCAGCGTCGCTTCCTGCGCTTGATAGAGGCTCGAAAACGAGACCAGCACCAGCGGCGCGTCACCCGGAGGAACGGCCGCAGGCTCAGCCCAGACAGGATCGGCCAGATAGGGACCCGCATAGGCGAATGGAACGGGCAAGAGGTCCGGCGCGAAATCGAAGGCCCGACTGGTGGCGATCAGAATCGAGTGGGCGGTGTCGAGTTGAGCAAACAGATCGTTCAGCGGGGACAGGCCAAGCTCGGCTCGCGCGGCATTCAGAGCGGGCAGGCCGATCTGGAAAAGTCCCCGGCTCATCTGGGTGACCATGGCGTGCATGGCGTGCTCTTCGTCCGAGGTCGCCGGGAGCATGCCCGCGCCAAAGGGCGGAAATCTCGACAATGTCGGGAGCGACCAGATATTGGCGGCGAACAGGGCCAGAGGCAGGGCGCGCGCCTCTGCGGCCGCCATGACGCCCAGCAGAAGCTCTTGGCTGACAATGGCGTTCGGCTTGAAGGCGTCGACAACAGCAAGCGTGTCCCGCGCATAGGCCAGGGCAGGACCGGCCATGACCAGGTCGATGAGGCGCTGGATCACCTCCAGGGGATTGTCGGCCTCGTGATCCTTCAGACGATCGTCTTCGCGGCGTTTTCCAGTTTGGCTCGGCGCGGTCGTCCAAGGTCGGAAAGTCAGGCCCAGAGCGGCGGCGTCCACGTCGTTGCAGACATCGCTGAGGATCAGAACCGTATGGCCGCGGTCCTGCAGATCGCGCGCGACCAGAAATAGCGGCTGCACATGTCCGCCGCCTTCCCAGGTGGTGAATAGATAACGCGCCATTCGGTCCCCGTTCGGTCAAGCCTTGGCCTTACGCGGTCATGCTTCGTCTTGCCAAGAGCGATCAAAACCTGCTGGTTGTACGCTGCGGATCGCGAGGCCCCCAAACCGGTGGTTGGCGACAGAACTGCGGAATGTGGACGCGCGGTCGAGATGCTGCTTCGCAGGGGGCCTTGGCGTGGCGCGGCGTTGGGGTGAAACTGCGCCGCAGCGACGAGGAACTCTAGCTGTCGCGAAAGCTTTATCGTTCTGAGGCCGAATAGCGCGGTCTGGGTAACATTGAGGATTCGGCGTGGTGGACTTGAGATCGGACCGACCGTTTGGCTTTCACGGTGTTCCGGATGCCAGCCCCTCGTCGGACGAAACCGTCCGTCTGGTCGATACGACGATGCTGTACGCTCCGCGAAGTGGGGGAGTGCGCCGCTATCTCAATTCGAAACGGGCCTGGCTGACGGCCAACCGGCCTTCCGTCCACCACACGCTGGTCGTTCCCGGCGCCCGCGACGCGCATGACGGACAGGGACGCGTGTCGATCTATGCCGCGCCTTTGCCGTTTGGCGACGGATATCGCTGGCCGGTCGTCAAACAAGCCTGGATGGAACGGCTGATCCGCCAGAGGCCGCACATCATCGAGGCGGGAGATCCCTATACCCCCGGTTTGGCGGCCTTACGGGCAGGCGACGCTTTGGGCGTGCCGGTCGTGGGCTTCTGTCACACAGACCTGGGCGCGCTGGCCGCGCTGCACATCGGAGAATGGGCGGAGAAGCCGGTGCAGAAGCGCTGGGCGGCGATCTACAGCCAGTTCGACCAGGCGGTGGCGCCCAGTCGCTTCATTGCCGGCCGATTGATAGAGGCCGGCGTCTCCAACGCCATTGGCCTGCCACTCGGCGTCGATGTGAACATCTTCCATCCCCGGCGCGGCGACCGGGCCGGACTGCGCGCATCTCTGGGCTTGAGGCCTGACCACCGAATTCTAGTCTTCGCCGGCCGGCCTGCGCGGGAGAAGCGACTGGAAATTCTTGTGGAAGCCGTCGAGCGCCTCGGGGAGCCCTATGTGCTGTTGCTGATCGGGGCCGGCAGCGGCGCGCCCGTCAGCGACCGCGTGATCTGCATGGACTACCAGCGCGATCCCCAGGCGTTGGCGGCCATATTGGCCGGCTGCGACGCTTTCGTGCACGCTAACGACAACGAGCCATTCGGTCTGGTCGTGCTGGAGGCCATGGCGTGCGGGTTGCCGGTCATCGGCGTGGCGTCGGGAGGCGTGGCTGAATCGGTCGATGCATCGGTCGGCGAACTTGCGTCCGCGTCGGAGGCCAGCGCCATGGCTGAGGCCGTCGAGTCGGTGTTCACGCGCGGTGCGGAAGCCTTGGGTCAGGCGGCCCGACGCCGCGCAGAAGAGCGGCACGGCTGGGATTCAGTCTTCCGGACCCTGTGCCAGATCTATGGCGGCCTGACAGGCGCGACGGGTTTTTCAGGCGCCGCGCCCGTCATCCGGCACTAAGGAATCAGGCGGCCTGGGCAAGTTGGCCGCGAATCTCGGCCAAGATCTCGTAGCTGCGAACCCGGGCGGTATGGCTGTGGATCTGCGAAGCCGCCATCAGTTCGTCAGCGCCAGTCAGGGCCAGCACGGCCTCGATCTTGTTCCGAACCGTTTCGGGAGAGCCCACTGCCGAATAGCGGAAAGTGTGCTCAAGACCAGCCAGCTCAGCCGGTGAAGCGATCAGGGTGATGTCGTCCACCGGTGGGGGCATCAGACCCGGCCTGCCTCTCCGGAGGGCCAAGAACTGTTGCTGGGTCGAGGACGACAGCCGTTTTGCCTCTTCGTCGGTCTCGGCCGCGCATACGCCGATGCAGACCATGACATAGGGCGAGGCGAGGGCGTCAGAAGGTTTGAAGTGTCGGCGATATAGCGCGATCGCGTCCACGAGCTGGTCCGGCGCGAAATGGGCGGCGAAGGCGAATGGCAGGCCGAGCGCCGCGGCCAGCTGCGCGCTGTAGGTGCTGGAGCCGAGCAGCCACAGCGGTACATCCTGACCTTCACCCGGCACGGCGCGCACTGACTGGTCCGGCGTCGCTGGCTGGAACCAAGCCTGAAGCTCCACGACGTCCTGAGCAAACGAATCAACTGCGCCCATGTAGCGCCGGAGAGCCCTCATCGTGGCCTGATCGGTGCCCGGCGCACGGCCCAAACCCAGATCGATGCGACCGGGATAGAGCGCGGCCAGGGTGCCGAACGCCTCCGCGACCATCAGGGGCGCGTGATTTGGAAGCATGATCCCACCCGACCCGACCCGAATCGTCGAGGTGCCTGACGCGACGTGGCCAATCGCCACGGCCGTGGCGGCGCTGGCGATTCCCGGCATGTTGTGGTGCTCGGCCAGCCAGTAGCGGTGAAAACCGAGCCTTTCGGCATGCCGGGCCAAGTCGAGGCTATTGCGGAGAGCGTCGCCCACGGTGGAGCCCATCGGGACGGGCGCGAGGTCGAGAACGGAAAACACGGGGGAGGACGCTGCTGACATCGATGCAACATCGTGTCGGACCAGACCAACCTCAAGCCTTGGCCGTCACACGACGCAATATAGCTGACCAATCGGCCTGAAAGCTTGAATTCTGGGAGAAGGCGCCGGACGTTGGCGCGAATGACGGGACTTGAACCCGCGACCTCCGGCGTGACAGGCCGGCGCTCTAACCAACTGAGCTACATCCGCGTCGTGCGCCAAGGCGCGACAGTCGTCCGTATTCGCCGTCTGAAAGGGAAGCACAACCACCTTTTGCAAGGTGGCGCGAATGACGGGACTTGAACCCGCGACCTCCGGCGTGACAGGCCGGCGCTCTAACCAACTGAGCTACATCCGCATTAGGCCTTCGCCGAAGCGAAAGTGCGACCCGCCCTTCGGCGAGGCGCGTCTGATATGTCGGGCGCGGACTCGTGTCAACGGCCATGTCGTCGAAGCTGTGGAAGAGGAATAGTTGCGACCGTTTCTCAATGTGTCGCGGGCGTTTGAAGCGTCGGCGGGCATGGGCTACAACCCGCTCGATTCAAGCCAAGGGCTGTCATGAACGCCTTCCTTCTCCAGTATCTGCCGATCGTGATCTTCCTGGGGATCGCGACCATTATCGGCGTCGCTTTTCTCGCCGCTGCCGCGGTCCTGGCGCCCAGAGCGCCGGACCCGGAAAAGCTGTCCGCCTACGAATGCGGCTTCAACGCTTTTGACGATGCGCGCATGAAGTTCGACGTCCGATTCTATCTGGTGTCGATCCTCTTCATCATCTTCGATCTGGAGGTGGCGTTCCTGTTCCCGTGGGCCGTCACCCTGATGAAGCTGCCGCATGGCGTGGCCGCCTTCGCTTTCTGGTCGATGATGGTGTTCCTGGGCATCCTGACTGTCGGCTTCATCTATGAATGGAAGAAGGGCGCCCTCGAATGGGAGTGATCATTCCCGCCAATAGCTCGCCCCTCGTCCCGGCTGGTTCGGCCGGCCGTTCGACGGTGCAGGGCTATGACGCCAAGCTTCACGATCCGTTCTTTGACGGCATCTCAGGCCAGTTGGCGGACAAGGGCTTCATCACGGCCGCCGCCGACGATCTCATCACCTGGGCGCGCACCGGCTCGCTGATGTGGATGACGTTCGGCCTGGCATGCTGCGCCGTGGAAATGATGCAGGCCTCAATGCCGCGTTACGATCTAGAGCGTTACGGCTTCGCGCCCCGCGCGAGCCCGCGTCAGAGCGACGTGATGATTGTCGCGGGCACTCTGACCAACAAGATGGCTCCGGCTCTGCGCAAGGTCTATGACCAGATGCCCGAGCCGCGCTACGTCATTTCGATGGGCAGCTGCGCAAATGGCGGTGGCTACTACTATTACAGCTACAGCGTCGTTCGCGGCTGCGACCGCGTGGTGCCGGTGGACATCTATGTCCCAGGTTGCCCGCCAACTGCCGAGGCTTTGGTCTATGGCGTTCTGCAGCTGCAGAAGAAGATCCGGCGCACGGGGACGATCGAGCGATGAGCGAAGCCCTCGAACTTCTCGGCCAGGACATAGTTGCCCGTTGCCCGGGCGTGCTGGGTCATTCGGTAGCGTTCGGCGAGCTAACCATCGTCGCCCGCACGGCGACTGTGTGCGACACCCTGATCTTCCTACGGGACGATGCGGCTTGCCGGTTCCACCAGCTGATCGACCTAGCCGGCGTTGATTACCCAGAGCGCCCCGCGCGTTTCGACGTCGTCTATCACCTGCTGTCACTGGTGAAGAACCATCGCATCCGCCTGAAAGTCTCGACCGACGAGGAAACGCCGGTCCCGACGATCACGCCCGTGTTCGAAGTCGCCAACTGGTTCGAGCGCGAAGCGTTCGACATGTACGGCATCTTCTTCGACGGTCATCCGGACTTGCGCCGGATCTTGACCGACTACGGCTTCCACGGCCATCCGCTGCGGAAGGACTTCCCGATGACGGGCTATGTGGAAGTTCGCTACGACGACCAGCTGAAGCGCGTCGTCTACGAACCCGTCAAGATTACCGAGTTCCGTGCGTTCGATTTCCTCTCCCCTTGGGAAGGCGCGAAGTATGCCCTGCCAGGCGACGAGAAGGCCGAGAAAAGAGCAGGGGATGCATGATCATGGGTTTGCGCAGGCCGACGTTCCGTTCCGCCACCGCGTTCTTTCTGGTGACGTTTTCCACCGCGTTCCTGATGACCATCGGCATGCGGCTGACGGGCTGGTTCACGCGCGCGCCGGTTATCTCGGTCGAGCAGAACAAGGGCCTTGGCATAGCGATCATGATCGCGGTTATGACCTTGGCGATCGGAGCCGGTTTGCGGCGGATGGAAGTGGCCGAGTTGCGCAGCGCGCTGCTGGGCGCGGCCTCCGTGCTGCTGGCCCTGCCGCTGTCGCAAGCGGCGATCTCTCAGTCCTGGAGCGTCGCCACCACCATCATCTCGCTGCTGGGCGCCGTCCTGCTGGTTGCCGGACTGCTCGTTTCCCTCAGCATCGAGCAGCGTAAGGAAGGCCCGCAATTATGACTGGCCAAGACACTCCCGCGGCGGTGACCGACCTCGTTCGCGATGAGCCGACGGTTCCGGCGATCCCGGAAACGCCGGTGCGCAAGTTCAACATCAATTTCGGCCCGCAGCACCCGGCCGCGCACGGCGTGCTGCGCCTGGTGCTGGAGCTGGACGGCGAAGTCGTCGAACGCGTCGATCCGCATATCGGCCTGCTGCATCGCGGCACCGAGAAGCTGATGGAAGCGCGCACCTACTTGCAGAACATCCCGTACTTCGACCGCCTCGACTACGTGGCGCCGATGAACCAGGAGCATGCCTTCTGCCTGGCCATCGAGAAGCTGCTGGGCGTCGAGGTGCCCAGGCGCGGTTCGCTGATCCGGGTGCTCTATTCGGAAATCGGTCGGGTGCTGAGCCATCTGCTGAACGTGACGACCCAGGCTATGGACGTCGGCGCCCTGACGCCGCCGCTCTGGGGCTTCGAGGAGCGCGAAAAGCTGATGGTATTCTACGAACGCGCCAGCGGCTCGCGCCTGCACGCCAACTATTTCCGTCCGGGCGGCGTCCACCAGGACCTGCCGCCGCAGCTGATCGAAGACATCGACACGTGGGCCAAGGCCTTCCCGAAAATCTGCGACGACATCGAAGGCCTGATCACCGACAACCGCATCTTCAAGCAGCGCAATGTCGATATCGCTGTTGTGACGCGTGAAGAAGCGATCGAATGGGGCTTCTCGGGCGTGATGGTGCGGGGTTCGGGCATCGCCTGGGACCTGCGCCGGAACCAACCTTACGAGTGCTACAACGAGTTCGAATTCGACATTCCGCTGGGCAAGAACGGCGACTGCTACGATCGCTATCTGTGCCGCATGCAGGAGATGCGCGAGTCGACGAAGATCATCCGTCAAGCCTGCGGCATGCTTCGCAAGACGCCGGGCCCGGTGATGACCGAGGACAACAAGGTCGCCCCGCCGCGTCGTGCCGAGATGAAACGGTCGATGGAAGCCCTGATCCATCACTTCAAGCTCTACACCGAAGGTTTCCGCACGCCGGCCGGCGAGGTCTATGCCTGCGTCGAGGCTCCAAAAGGCGAATTCGGTGTGTTCGTGGTCTCTGACGGCACGAACAAGCCCTACCGCTGCAAGATCCGGGCGCCGGGCTTCCCGCACCTCGCGGCCATGGACTGGATGAGCCGCGGCCACATGCTGGCCGACGTCTCGGCCATCCTCGGCTCGCTGGACATCGTGTTCGGGGAGATCGACCGTTGATCGCGGCTGCCGTTCAAAGCCAGCTAGACGCCTATAACGCCCAGGATGTCGATGCGCTGTGCCGGCACTTTGCTGACGACATGATGGTCGCCGACCTGAACGCCGAGCCGAACCTGCATGGCGTCGCCGCCTTTCGCCAGCGTCATGTCGGCCTGTTCGCCCAGTTTCCGCAGAACCGCGCCGAATTGCTGTCGCGTGTGGTGATCGGCAACAAGGTCATCGACCATGAGCGGGTCTTCCGCTCGCCCGACGCGACGCCTTTCGAGGTCGCCGCCATCTACACCTTCGCCGGCGATAAGATCGCCCGCGTCGATTTCGTGAAAGCCTGACGCATGTCCGTTCGTCGTCTCGCCAAGGAACAGCCCGCGAGCTTTGCGTTCTCCCAGGAGAGCCAGGCCAAGGCTGACTGGTGGAAAGCCAAATACCCCGCCGAGCGCAAGCAGTCTGCGGTGATCCCCATGCTCTGGCTGGCCCAGAAGCAGGAAGGCTGGATTCCCGAGCCCGCGATCCGGGAGATCGCCAGCCAGCTCGAGATGCCTGTCATCCGGGTGCTGGAAGTCGCGACCTTCTACGTGATGTTCCAGCTGCAGCCCGTCGGCAAGGTCGCCTTCGTCCAGCTGTGCGGCACCACACCCTGCCAGCTGCGCGGCGCGCTCGACCTGCGCAGGGTGCTAAAAGACAAGATCGGCGAGGCCCATCACATCTCGGCCGACGGCAAGTTCAGCTGGGAAGAGGTTGAGTGCCTTGGCGCCTGCTGCAATGCGCCGATGGCCGCTATCAACGACTATTATTATGAGGACCTGACGCCGGAGAGCCTGGCCCAGATCCTCGATGACTTCGCCGCCGGCAAGTCGCCCCAGCCGGGCAGCTACGAAGGCCGCAAGTCCTCCGAGCCCAAGGACTCGATCAAGACCTTGACCGAACCGAAGCTCTTCGACGGCTCGCTGGCCAAGAAGATCAAAATCCCGAACCTGCCCGAAAAGCCCAAGACGGCCCCGGCTACGGAGCCGACCGCCTGATGAACGCCGACGCCGTCCTTCAGAAGAAGCGACTGACCACGATGCTCGCCATCGACGCGGTCTGCTTCGTGCTGGCTGGCGCGGCGATCGTCGGTCATGTGGCGATGGGCGTCGGCTGGCTGCTGTGGGCCTTCCTGGTGCTGGTCGCCGCCGGTCTTGGCGCGCAGATCTGGTTCGTGCTGGGCTGGATGCGCGCCGTAAAGCGGGAAGAGGGGGCTTCGTCATGATCGACGACAGCGACTTCAATACGCGCAAGGCGGCCCATATCGACACCATTCGCAGCATTGGCCGCCGCGAACGCGGCGTCGGCTTCGTGGTTTGCCTGCTCGGCGCTCTGCTTCTGATCTGGGGGCGGACCGTCGCAGGGGCTCCGCAATGGGCTGTGGTTCTCGGTCTCGTGACGATTGCCGCCGGTTGGCTGCTTTTCGCCTATGTCATCCTTCGTCGGACGCGGTATGTGCGCGCCCATCCATTCGATCCGCAAAGCTGAGTCATGGTCGGTATCCTCGAAGACAAGGACCGCATTTTCACGAACCTCTATGGTCTCCACGATTGGGGCCTTGAGGGCGCGAAGAAGCGCGGCTGCTGGAATGGCACCAAGGATATCCTGGACGCGGGTCGCGAGTGGATCATCGACAACATGAAGAACTCCGGCCTTCGCGGTCGGGGCGGGGCTGGCTTCGGCACCGGCCTGAAGTGGTCGTTCATGCCCAAGGAAGTGAAGGACGGTCGTCCGCACTATCTGGTCGTCAACGCCGACGAATCCGAACCGGGCACCTGTAAGGACCGGGAGATCATGCGGCATGACCCGCACCTCCTGATCGAGGGCTGTCTGATCGCCTCGCGCGCCATGCTGGCCCACGCCTGCTACATCTATATTCGCGGCGAATACGTCCGCGAGCGCGAAGTGCTGGAAGCCGCCATCAAGCAGGCCTACGAGGCCAAGCTGGTGGGCAAGAACAACGTCCATGGCTGGGACTTCGATATCTACGTCCACCACGGCGCCGGCGCCTATATCTGCGGCGAAGAGACGGCTCTGCTGGAAAGCCTGGAAGGCAAGAAGGGTCAGCCGCGCCTGAAGCCGCCGTTCCCAGCCGGCGCGGGCCTATACGGCATGCCTACGACCGTGAACAACGTCGAGAGCATCGCCGTCGCCGGCACCATTCTGCGTCGCGGCGCGGCCTGGTTCGCGGGCTTTGGCCGCCCCAATAACACCGGCACCAAGCTCTTCTGCGTGAGCGGGCACGTCAACACGCCCTGCAATGTCGAAGAGGCCATGAGCATCCCGTTCCGCCAGCTGATCGAGGATCACTGCGGCGGCATCCGGGGCGGCTGGGGCAACCTGAAGGCCGTGATCCCGGGCGGCTCGTCGGTACCGATGATCCCCGCCGAGCAGTGCGAAGACTTGCCGATGGATTTCGACGCCCTGCGCGCCCTGCGTTCGGGCCTGGGCACCGCCGCTGTCATCGTGATGGACAAGGACACCGATCTGGTCCGCGCCATCGCCCGCCTGTCGTACTTCTACAAGCACGAGAGTTGCGGCCAGTGCACGCCTTGCCGCGAAGGCACCGGCTGGATGTGGCGGGTCATGGAACGCATGGTCACCGGCGAGGCCGATCCCAAAGAGATCGACACCCTGCTGGACGTCACGACCCAGGTCGAGGGTCACACCATCTGCGCCCTAGGCGATGCGGCCGCCTGGCCGATCCAGGGCCTGTTCCGGCACTTCCGCCACGAGGTGGAAGACCGGATCGCATCCTATCGTAGCGGTCGCCTGCACGTGCAGGGCGCCAAGCTGATCGCGGCGGAGTAACGAAATGGCTATCGCCAAGGTCAACGGCGTCGAGGTCGAGTTCGAGCCCGGCATGACGGTTCTGCAGGTCGCAGAACTGGCCGGGGAAGAGATTCCGCGCTTCTGCTACCACGAGCGCCTCAGCATCGCCGGCAACTGCCGCATGTGCCTGGTCGAGGTGAAGCCCGGCCCGCCGAAGCCGCAGGCGTCCTGCGCCCTGCCGGCCGCTGAGGGCCAGGAGATCTTCACCAAGACCCCGATGGTCAAGAAGGCCCGCGAAGGGGTGATGGAGTTCCTGCTCATCAACCACCCGCTGGATTGTCCGATCTGCGACCAGGGCGGCGAGTGCGATCTACAGGACCAGGCCATGGGCTATGGCCGCGACGACAGCCGCTATGAAGAGAACAAGCGCGCGGTCGAAGAAAAGGCCATGGGCCCGCTGATCAAGACCGCGATGACGCGCTGCATCCAATGCACGCGCTGCGTCCGCTTCATCACCGAAGTCGCCGGCTCGCCGGAAATCGGCCTAATCTCGCGCGGCGAAGACGTTGAAATCACGACCTATCTGGGCGCGGCGGTGACGTCGGAACTGTCGGCAAATGTGATCGACCTCTGCCCGGTTGGCGCCCTGACTTCCAAGCCCTACGCCTTCGAGGCGCGGCCTTGGGAGCTGACGAAGACCGAGAGCGTCGACGTCATGGACGCGCTTGGCTCGGCCATCCGCGTCGACGCTCGTGGCAATGCGGTGCTTCGCGTGCTGCCGCGCGTCAACGAGGACGTCAACGAGGAGTGGATCTCCGACAAGACACGCTACGCCGTCGACGGTCTGCAGCGTCAGCGTCTTGACCGCCCCTATGTCCGCGTCGCCGGACGTCTGCAACCCGCGACCTGGGGGCAAGCCTTCACGGCCGTGGCCGAGAAGATCAAGGCGACCTCAGCTGACCGCATCGGCGTCATCGCCGGCGACCTGCAGGACGCCGAAAGCCTGAAGGCGACCAAGGACCTCTTCACCGCCCTGAGCGTGAAGAACCTCGACGCCCGCCAGGACGGCGTGGCTCTGGGCTCGGGTCCGCGCGAGAGCTGGATTTTCAACTCGACGATCGCCGGCATCGAGAACGCTGACGTCGTGCTGCTGATTGGCACAAACCCGCGAGTCGAGGCCCCGGTGCTGAACACCCGCCTGCGCAAGCAGTGGCTGGCGGGCAAGGTCCGCATCGGCGTGATCGGCGAGCAGGGCGACCTGACCTACGAATACGACTACCTCGGCGCTGGTCCGAAGACCCTGTCGGGCCTCTCCAACAGCAAATCCGACTTCGTCGCCGCCCTGAAAAACGCCGAGCGCCCCGCGATCATCGTCGGCCAGGGCGCCCTGACTCGCGCCGATGGCGCGGCGGTGCTCAAGGCCGCCGCTGGCGTGGCCAAGGCGTTCAACGTTGTGAAGGCCGGCTGGAACGGCTGGAACGTCCTGCACACCGCTGCCGCCCGCGTGGCCGGCCTCGACATGGGCTTCGTCCCGGGCGAGGGCGGCCTGACTGCCGGTCAGATGTTGAAGCCGGGCGCGCTGGACGTGCTCTTCCTGCTGGGCGCCGACGAGTGTGAAACCGCGACTTTGCACGCCTTCAAGATCTATCTGGGCACCCACGGCGACGCCGGCGCACACAAGGCCGACGTCATCCTGCCGGGCGCGGCCTATACCGAGAAGAACGGCCTCTATGTGAACACCGAAGGACGCGTCCAGATGGGCGAACGAGCGGTGTTTCCGAAGGGCGAGGCCAAGGAAGACTGGTCGATCCTGCGGGCCCTGTCCGAGATCCTCGGCCATAAGCTGCCCTATGACAGCCTGGACCAGCTGCGCGCCAAGCTGTTCGCCGACCACCCGACCTTTGGCCAGATCGACTACGCGCCGGGCTCGACCCCCACCGTGTTCGACATCGCGGCCCTCGGCGGCGCGGGTGAACTGGCCGACACGCCTTTTGAGAACGCCATCAAGGCCTTCCACCTGACCAATCCCATCGCGCGCGCCAGCGTGACCATGGCCGAGTGCGCGGCCGTGACCTCGGGCGCAGCCAAGATCGCGGCGGAGTAGGCAGACATGAGCGAGTTCTTCTCCAACCCTGCCGTAACCTGGACCCTGCTGACAACGGGCGGCATCCTGCTGGTCGTGATTTGGGTGCTGCTCAGCCTAGCCTTCCTGCTGCTGGCCGACCGCAAGATCTGGGCCGGCGTGCAGATGCGCAAGGGCCCCAACGTAGTGGGGCCGTTCGGCCTGCTGCAGTCCTTCGCCGACTTCTTCAAGTTCGTACTGAAGGAGATCATCATCCCGTCGGGCGCCGACAAGGTGGTGTTCATCCTGGCGCCGCTGCTGAGCTTGGTCTTGGCCTTTGTCGGCTGGGCGGCCATTCCGTTCGCGCCCGGCTGGGTCGTCTCCAACCTGAACGTCGGCATCCTCTACCTGCTGGCGATGAGCTCACTGGGCGTCTACGGCATCATCATGGGCGGCTGGGCTTCGAATTCGAAGTACCCGTTCCTGGGCGCGCTACGCTCGGCGGCGCAGATGGTTTCGTATGAGGTCTCGATCGGCCTGATCATTATTACAGTGATCCTGCTGGCCGGCTCGATGAACCTGACGACCATCGTGCAAGCGCAGTCCGGCTGGTTCTGGAACTGGAACGTCTTCGGCGGCGGCCTCAAGAACATTGTCCTGTTGCCGGTCATGGTGGTGGCCATGGGCATGTTCTACATTTCGGCCTTGGCCGAGACGAACCGCCCGCCCTTCGACCTTCCGGAAGCCGAATCCGAACTCGTGGCCGGCTATCAGGTCGAATACAGCTCGACACCGTACCTGCTGTTCATGGTCGCCGAATATTCGAACATCGTCCTGATGTGCGCGATGATCAGCGTCCTGTTCTTCGGCGGCTGGAACCCGGGTTTCCCGACCGACTTCCTGGTGAGCTGGGGTTGGTGGGGTAACTTCTTCCTGGCCTTGGTGTTCTTCGCCAAGATCTGCTTCTGGTTCTTCATGATCGCCATGGCCAAGGCCATCGTGCCCCGTTACCGCTACGATCAACTGATGCGTCTGGGCTGGAAGGTGTTCCTGCCGACCGCGCTGGTGCTCGTGGTTCTGGTTTCGGCCTGGCGCGTGTTCGGTCCGGGCGCGTGATGAACCGCCAAGCCGCCATCGCCCTATTGGGTCTGACCTTCGCCTCGCTCGCCGCCTGTTCGGCCACGATGGCGCCGGACAGGTCCTATTCTCTGGGGCGTGGCGTCGTGAACTACGACGAGCTCCGCCGGGCCGGTGACAAGTGCAAGGCCGAGGGCGGAACTCTGCAAGCCAAGCAGGACGGGGGAGATCCCGCCCAGCTTTCAAACTACACCTGCGTCATTCCGAAGGGTGATTGACGGCCATGATGCAACGCATTTCCCAGGCGATTAAGGGCGCGGCCCTTCTCGACTTCGCCGGCGCCTTTGGCCTCGCGATGAAGTACATGATCGCGCCGAAGAAAACCGTGATCTATCCGAACGAGCGCAACCCGCAGTCGCCGCGCTTCCGGGGCGAGCACGCGCTGCGTCGCTATCCGTCGGGCGAAGAGCGCTGCATCGCGTGCAAACTGTGCGAGGCCATCTGCCCCGCCCAGGCGATCACCATTGAGGCCGAACCGCGCGAGGACGGCAGCCGCCGCACGACCCGCTACGACATCGATATGGTCAAGTGCATCTATTGCGGCCTGTGCCAGGAGGCCTGCCCGGTGGACGCCATCGTGGAGGGGCCAAACCTCGAATTCGCGACCGAGACGCGCGAAGAGCTCTATTACGACAAGGAACGTCTTCTCGATAACGGCGACCGCTGGGAACGCTTGATCGCGAAGAATCTGGAGTTGGACGCGCCTTACCGTTAAGGACGGGCGGCGAATCCGAAGGGGACGGCGCGCCATTCGGCGATGTCGTCATGGATGTAGTTTTCAGGGGAGCACCTGGGCCAATGGCCTTGCAGGCGATCGCTTTCTATTTGCTGGCTTTCACAACGCTGGCGGCGGGTATCCTCGTCGTCTCGGCGCGAAATCCCGTGCACTCGGTGCTATTCCTGATCACCGCCTTCTTCTCGGCCGCCGGTCTCTTCGTCCTGCTGGGCGCGGAGTTCCTCGCGATGCTGCTGATCGTCGTCTATGTGGGCGCGGTCGCGGTGCTGTTCCTGTTCGTGGTCATGATGCTGGACGTCGACTTCGAGGAACTGCGCAAGGGCTTTGGCCAGTACCTGCCGATCGGCGGTCTGGTGGCGGGCGTGCTGACGCTGGAGATGATCTTCGTCGCCGCGACGGTGGCCACCAATGGCAAGGCGGGCCAGAACGCCAATCCGATGGCCTCGCCAGAAGGCGTGAGCAACACCGAGGCGATCGGCCGGGTGCTCTACACCGACTACGCCTTCTTCTTCCAGCTGGCGGGCCTTGTCCTGCTGGTGGCCATGATCGGCGCCATCGTGCTGACCCTGCGCCACAAGCCAGGCGTTCGTCGCCAGAACATCGCCAATCAGGTGGCCCGTTCGCCGAAGACCGGCATGGAACTGGTCCAGATCAAACCGGGTGAGGGGATCTCCGAATGATCGGCCTGTCGCACTATCTCGTTGTCGCCGCGATCCTCTTCACGATCGGCGTCTTCGGCATCTTCGTGAACCGCAAGAATATCATCGTCATCCTGATGTCGATCGAGCTGATCCTGTTGGCGGTGAACATCAATCTGGTCTCGTTCTCGGTCTATCTGCACGACGTAGTCGGCCAGATCTTCGCGATGTTCGTGCTGACCGTCGCCGCGGCTGAAGCGGCCGTCGGCCTGGCCATTCTCGTCACCTTCTTCCGAAACCGCGGCGACATCGCGGTCGACGACGCCAGCATGATGAAGGGCTAAGCGACGTCATGCAGACGATAGTCACCATTATTCTCTTCGCCCCGCTGCTCGCGGCGATCATCGCGGGCCTGTTCGGGCGTCGCATCGGCGATGTCGCATCCCAGGCGATCACCACCGGCGCTCTTGTGATGGCCTGCGGCCTGTCCTGGTACACGTTCAGCCAGTGGACCTGGGGCCACATGCAGGCCTTCACGGTCACCCTGCTGCCGTTCATCCATATCGGCGATTTCGTTTCCAACTGGTCGATCCGCATCGACGCCCTGTCGGCGGTGATGCTGATCGTGGTCACGACGGTTTCGGCCCTCGTGCACATCTATTCCTGGGGCTACATGGCCGAGGATGACAGCAAGCCGCGCTTCTTCGCGTACCTGTCGCTGTTCACCTTCGCCATGCTGTCGCTGGTCACCGCCGCCGACTTCATGCAGCTGTTCTTCGGCTGGGAAGGCGTGGGCTTGGCCTCGTATCTGCTGATTGGTTTCTGGTTCAAGAAGCCGACCGCCAGCGCCGCCGCCATCAAGGCATTCGTGGTCAACCGCGTTGGCGACTTCGGTTTCGCCCTGGGCATCATGACCACCTACTGGGCGTTCGGTACGATCCAGTTCGCCGAGCTCTTCCCGCAAATCGCCGGCGCCGCCGGCCGCACCTGGGAGTTCGCGGGCCACACTTGGCCGCTGATGGATATCGCCTGCTTCCTGCTGTTCATCGGCGCGATGGGCAAGTCGGCGCAGTTCTTCCTGCACACTTGGCTGCCGGACGCCATGGAAGGCCCGACCCCGGTCTCGGCCCTGATCCACGCGGCGACCATGGTCACCGCCGGCGTCTACATGCTGTGCCTGCTGTCGCCAATGTTCGAATATGCGCCTGTCGCCAAGAACATCGTCACGGTGATCGGCGCGATCACGGCCCTGTTCGCGGCCACGGTTGGCCTGACCCAGAACGACATCAAGCGGGTCATCGCCTATTCGACCTGTTCGCAGCTGGGCTACATGTTCTTCGCGGCCGGCATTGGCGCGTATCAGGCGGCGATGTTCCACCTGTTCACCCACGCGTTCTTCAAGGCGCTGCTGTTCCTGGGCGCCGGTTCGGTGATCCACGGCATGCACCACGAGCAGGACATGCGGAAGTACGGCGCTCTGGCCAAGCTGTTGCCGGTGACCTTCATCGCCATGACCATCGGCACCATCGCCATCACGGGCCTCGGCTTCCCGCCGTTGCACCTGGGCTTCGCCGGCTTCTACTCGAAGGACACCATCATCGAGGCGGCCTTCGCCGCTGGTGGTGAGAACTCGATCGCGATGTTCGCCTTCGTGATCGGCCTGCTGGTGGCCGGCCTGACCGCTTTCTATTCCTGGCGGCTGGCCTTCTTCACCTTCAACGGCCATGCGCGCTGGGGTCATGACGATCATGGCCACGATGCTCATGCCGCCCATGGCCATGACGACCACGCCTCGCACGCCCAGATCGAGACCCATGACGAGCCGCTCCCAGACGCTCACGCTCACGGCGATCATGGCCACAGCCATGGTCACAAGCCGCATGAGAGCCCGCTGATCATGCTGTTCCCGCTGGTCGTATTGTCGATCGGCGCCATCTTCGCGGGGTTCGTGTTCGTCGACTTCTTCGTGGGGCGCCACCAAGAAGAGTTCTGGCGCGGCGCGATCTACAATGCGCCGACCAACCATGTGCTGCACGACGCCCACGAGGTTCCGACCTGGGTGAAGTGGTCGCCGTTGGTCGCCTCCGTCCTGGGTCTACTGGGCGCCTTCTACGTCTACGTGCTGAAGGAAGGTCTAGGCGCCAAGCTAGCGGCCCGCAACGGCCCGCTCTACGTGTTCTTCTACAACAAGTGGTTCTTCGACGAGCTGTACCAGGCCACGTTCGTACGGTTCGCCAAGTTCCTCGGCGACCTGTTCTGGAAGGGCGGAGACCAGAAGATCATCGACGGCTTCGGGCCGGATGGCGTCAGCGCCGTCAGCTACGAGGTCGGCCGCCGGACCGGCAAGCTCCAGACCGGCTACGTCTATCACTATGCGTTTGTCATGCTGCTCGGCGTCGCCGGCCTGCTTGGCTTCGCTCTTTACGCCTTCCGTTGAGGACGGATCGATGACCGGCCTTCTCAGCCTCACCACCTTCGCCCCACTCGCCGGCGTGGCCGTCCTTCTGGCGGTCCGCGCCATCAAGGGCGATAACGCGGCCACCGACAACATGGCCAAGTGGATCGCCCTGGCGACCACCCTGGTCACCTTCGCGCTGTCGATCGTGATGGTCGCGCAGTTTGACGCGGCAAACCCTGGCTTCCAGTTCGTGGAAGACTTCGCCTGGTTCGCGGGCCTGCACTACCGCATGGGCGTGGACGGGATCTCGATCCTGTTCGTCCTGCTGACGGCGTTCCTGCTGCCGATCTGTATCCTCGCCAGCTGGCGCTCCATCGAGAAGCGGCTCGTCGAATACCTGATCTGCTTCCTGGTGCTGGAGACCCTGGTCATCGGCGTGTTCTGCGCGCTGGACCTGATCCTCTTCTATCTGTTCTTCGAAGGCGGCCTGGTGCCCATGTTCCTGATCATCGGGATCTGGGGTGGCAAGCGACGCATCTACGCGGCCTACAAGTTCTTCCTCTACACGCTGCTCGGCTCGGTGCTGATGCTGGCCGCGATCCTGGCGATGATCACCATCTCGGGCACGTCTTCGATCCCCGAACTGATGACCTTCAAGTTCGCCCCGTGGCTCCAGACTTGGCTGTGGCTGGCCTTCTTCGCTTCGTTCGCTGTGAAGATGCCAATGTGGCCGGTCCACACCTGGCTTCCCGACGCCCACGTCGAGGCGCCCACGGCCGGTTCGGTCATCCTGGCGGGTGTCCTGCTGAAGATGGGCGGCTACGGCTTCATGCGCTTCAGCCTGCCAATGTTCCCGAATGCGTCGGAGATGTTCCAGCCACTGGTGTTTGCGATGTCGGCCATCGCCATTGTCTACACCTCGCTGGTCGCCTTCCGTCAGACCGACATCAAGAAGCTGATCGCCTATTCGTCGGTGGCCCACATGGGCTTCGTGACCATGGGCATCTTCTCGGGCAACGCAGCGGGCGAGCAGGGCGCCATCTTCCAGATGCTGAGCCACGGGGTGATCTCCGGCGCGCTCTTCCTCTGCGTCGGCGTGGTTTATGATCGCATGCACACCCGCGAGATCGCCTTCTACGGCGGCCTGACCAACCGGATGCCCTGGTACGCGGCGACCTTCCTGCTGTTCACCATGGGGAATGTCGGGCTGCCGGGCACTTCGGGCTTCGTCGGCGAAATCCTGACCCTGACGGGTGTCTACCAGGCCTCGACCTGGACGGCTCTGGTCGCGACCAGCGGTGTGATCCTGTCGGCCGTGTACGCTCTGACGCTCTATCGCCGGGTGATGTTCGGCGAGATCGTCAACCCCGAGCTTAAGACGATCACCGATCTCGACAAGCGCGAGATCCTGATCTTCACCCCGCTGATCATCTCGACCCTGGTGCTCGGCATCTATCCGAATTTCGTATTTGACCTGACCGCGTCGTCCGTCGACGCGCTGGTCGGCGCCTGGCGCGCCGCCGTGGCCGGGTGAGGGACTGATGACGCTTTCAGCCAATCTTTCGCTGATCCTGCCCGAGGTCATCCTCGCGGTTTCGGCCCTCGTCCTGCTGGTCTGGGGCGCCTTTCAGGGGCGCGTCACGGCCGCGTTCACCCTGGCCAGCGTCGCGGCCCTGATCGCGGCCGCCGTCGCGGCCGTCGTCGGTCCGCATGGCCACGCCTTCAACGGCGTCTATTCAGCCGACGCGGCGGCGACTTACGCCAAGGTGGCGATCTTCGTCTCGAGCGCCATCGGCATCGTCCTGGGTGATCGCTGGCTGGCCCAGCGCGGCGATCAGAAGTTCGAATATGCAGTACTGGTGATCCTGGCGGCGCTTGGCATGGGCGTCACCGCCTCGGCCGGCGACCTGATCAGCCTCTATATGGGCGTCGAACTGCAGTCCCTGGCTCTCTATGTCCTGGCGGCTTTCCGTCGCGACGACGCCAAGGCCTCGGAGGCCGGCTTGAAGTATTTCGTGCTCGGCGCTCTGTCGTCGGGTCTTCTGCTCTACGGGTCGTCGCTGATCTACGGCTTCGCGGGCTCGACCCGCTTCGCCGACATTGCCGCCGCCGCTCACGACGCGCACGGCATGGGTCTGCTGTTTGGTCTGGTGTTCCTGATCTGCGGCCTGGCATTCAAGGTCTCGGCCGCGCCTTTCCACATGTGGACGCCGGACGTTTATGAGGGCGCCCCGACCCCGGTCGTCGGCTTCTTCGCCGCGGCGCCAAAGCTGGCCGCCATGATGATGTTCGCCCGGGTGCTGGGCGACGCCTTCCCGGATTCGGTGGCCCAATGGCGTCAGGTCCTGGTGATCGCCGCCTTGATCTCGGTCTTCGTCGGCGCCTTCGCGGGTCTGGCCCAGACCAACCTCAAGCGCCTGTGGGCCTATAGCTCGATCGCCAATGTCGGCTACGCCCTGCTGGGCGTCGCTACCGGTGGTGAGACGGGCCTGCACGCCATGCTGGTCTTCATGATCCTCTACATGGTCGACGTCACCGGCTTCTTCGCTTGCCTGCAGGCCCTGAGCCGCGATGGCAAGCCGATGGAAACCATCGAGGACATGGCCGGCCTGATCAAGGAACGCCCGGGAATCGCCCTGGCCATGACCGCGTTTTCGCTGTCGGCCCTGGGCCTGCCGCCGTTCTCGGGCTTCTGGTCGAAGTTCTACGTGTTCAAGGCAGCGCTCGGCACGGGCGATGTGATGATGCAATGGGCCGCCGTGCTCGGTCTGATCGGCAGCGTCGTCGGCGCCTTTTACTATCTACGCCTGATCAAGAGCATCTGGTTCGACGCCTCCAAGGGCGCCGTGGACGCTCCGGCTCCGGCGGCGCGTGCGGTGGGCTTCGCCGCCGCCCTGTTCGCCTTCCCGGTGGTGCTGGTCGCGCTGGTCTGGCTCGATCCGGCAGCCAAGGCCGCTGCCGCGGCCTTTGGCCACGCGTGACGTGACGGGCGTTCCCTCACTTTCCAAAGGGCCGCCCGTCGTCGTTCTCGACGAGATCGACTCCACCAACGCCGAGGCCCGTCGCCGTGCTGAAGCGGGCGAGGCGGGGCCGCTGTGGCTACTGGGTTTGCGCCAGACCGCTGGCCGCGGTCGGCGGGGGCGCGCCTGGGAGACGGGCGAAGGCAACCTCGCCGCCACCTTGCTGTTTTCCACTGACAAGCCGCCCGCAGAAGCCGCTCAGGTCTCGTTCGTCGCGGCCCTGGCCGTGGCGGATCTTCTGGCTGCTTATGCGCCAGCGTCGCTGGTCAGCTTGAAATGGCCCAATGACCCAATGCTGGGCGGGCTGAAGGTCAGCGGCATCCTGGTCGAGTCAGGAAGTCGCCCGACCGGCGGGCTGTGGATCGCGGTCGGCGTTGGCGTCAACCTGGCCCGCAAGCCGATCGACAGCGAGCGCCCCGCCACGGCCCTGACGACCCATCGCGCCGCGCCGCCGCCGTCCCCGGTCGATGCCGTCGAAGTCCTCGCCGAAGCGTTCGAGCGCTGGTCGCAAGTATGGCTCTCGCTGGGCTTTCCCGCCATCGCCGATGCCTGGACGGCGCGCGCCCATGGCCTGGGCGAACCCTGCGTGGCGCGGCTGGGAACTGAGACCGTCGAGGGCGTCGCCGAGGGCCTCGACGGCGACGGCGCCCTGAGGCTTCGGTTGCCTGACGGCCGGTTGCGGCGCATCACGGCCGGCGATGTCTTCTTCGGCGAGGCGAACTGATGCTGCTGGCGATCGAGCAGGGCAATACCAACACCATGTTCGCCATCCATGATGGCCAGAGCTGGATCGCCCAATGGCGCTCGGCCACCGAAAGCACGCGTACGGCCGACGAATATGTCGTGTGGCTGTCGCAACTGCTGTCGATGCAGGGGCTGGGCTTTCGGGCCATCGACGCCTGCATCATCTCCAGCGTCGTGCCGCAATCGATCTTCAACCTGCGCAACCTGTCGCGCCGCTATCTGAACGTCGAGCCCTTGGTGATCGGCGAGAACGCCAAGCTGGGCGTCGATGTCCGCATTGAAAAGCCCTCCGAGGCGGGCGCTGACCGCCTCGTCAACGCCGTGGGCGCCAACATGGTCTATCCGGGTCCGCTGATCGTTATCGACAGCGGTACGGCGACCACCTTCGACATCGTGGCCGCCGACGGCGCCTTCGAAGGCGGCATCATCGCGCCCGGCATCAATCTTTCCATGCAGGCCCTGCACGAAGCAGCCGCTAAACTGCCGCGTATCGCCATTCAAAGACCGGCCCGCGTGGTTGGCAAGGATACGGTGGGCGCCATGCAGTCAGGTGTCTTCTGGGGCTATATCGCCCTGATCGAAGGCCTGATCACCCGTATCAAGGCCGAACGCGCCGAACCCATGACCGTGGTCGCCACTGGCGGCGTCGCATCCCTGTTCGAGGGCGCAACCGACAGCATCGACCACTTCGATCCCGACCTGACCATTCGTGGTCTCCTCGAAATTCACCGCCGCAACACCATCTCAGAGACCTGATGACAAAATCCTCCCAAGACGAACTCGTCTTCCTGCCGCTCGGCGGGTCGAACGAGATCGGTATGAACTTCAACCTGTATGGCTTTGGCCCGGCTCACGCTCGCAAGTGGATCGTGGTCGATCTGGGCGTCACCTTCGGCGACCAGACGACGCCCGGCGTCGAGATCATCCTGCCGGATCCCGAATATATCGAGGCCTATGCCGACGATATTCTCGGCATCGTCCTTACCCACGCGCATGAAGACCACCTGGGCGCGGTGCACTGGCTGTGGCCCCGCCTGAAGGCGCCGGTCTACGCCACCCCGTTCACGGCCTTCCTGCTGCGCGAAAAGCTGCGCGACGCGCGGCTGCTGGATGAGGTGTCGATCACCGAAGTGCCGCTGGGCGGCAAGTTCTCGATCGGCCCGTTCGATCTGGAAATGATCACGCTCACCCACTCGATCCCCGAGCCGAACGGCCTGGCGATCAAGACACCGCTGGGTACGATCCTCCACACCGGCGACTGGAAGATCGATCCCGATCCCCAACTGGGTGAAGCCACCGACATCGACGCCATCCGCAAGCTAGGCGACGAGGGCATCCTCGCCATGGTCTGCGACAGCACCAACGTGTTCGTCGACGGCGTGGCGGGTTCGGAAGCCGACGTACGCGTGGCGATGAACCGGCTGATCGCCGGTCTGACGGGCAAGATCGCCGTGGCCTGCTTCGCCTCGAACGTCGCCCGTATGGACACCGTGATCCGCGCCGCCCAGGCTGCCGGCCGCAAGGTCTGCCTGGCCGGCCGTTCGATGCATCGCATGAGCGCCGCGGCGCGCTCGGTCGGTCTGCTGGTAGGCGTCGAGCCCTTCATCACCGACGACCAAGCCAAGTACCTGCCCGAGAACGAGGTCCTGTTCCTCTGCACCGGCAGCCAGGGCGAGGCGAGGGCGGCTCTGTCGCGTATCGCCGAAGGCACCCATCCGCATGTGAAGCTGTCGCAAGGCGACCACGTGGTCTTCAGCTCGCGTGTCATCCCGGGCAACGAGATCCCGATCCGCAATCTGCAGAACAAGCTGGCCGATCGCGGCGTGCGTCTGCACACCGAACGCGACACCCCCGGCATCCACGTCAGCGGCCACCCGTGCCGCGACGAGCTGAAGCAGATGTACCAGTGGGCGCGTCCCGAGATCGCCGTCCCGACCCATGGCGAGCGCCGCCACCTGATCGAGCACGCCGCCTTCGCGCGTGACCTTCAGGTTCCGCAGCAGGTGACTCCGCGCAACGGCGACATGGTGCGCTTGGCCCCAGGCCGCGCCGAAATCATCGAAGAGGTTCCTGCTGGCCGGCTCTATGTCGATGGCGGGGTGGTCACGGCCGAGAATGGTCAGGCTCTGCGCGAACGTCGCCACGTGGCGTTCAACGGCATGCTGGCTGTGTCGATTGTTCTGGACGGCAAGAACCGTATCGTCTCGGGTCCGCAGGTTCGGGGTCTAGGCTTGGCCGGCGACAACGAGTATCCGCTCGGCGAAGCCATGGACGATCTGGCCGAAGAGGCCGAGACCGCCTTCAAGCGCCTGGGCGGTGACCAGAAGGAGCAGGACGAGGCGATCGAGAACGCCATCTCCCGCGCCGTGAAGAAGGCGGCGTTCCGAATCTGGGAGCGCAAGCCAGTCGTCGAGACCACGGTCCTGCGCGTCTGATCTCAGACAGGAGCCGCCCGGGTACAAACCATTGCGGGCGGCTCTTTTCGCACCGCAGCACAGGTGTTAGGCCTTCGCCCAAACAACAAACGCGCGGGAGCAGGATCATGATCGGCAAGCTAAACCATGTGGGCGTCGCCACGCCGTCGATCGACGAGTCGCTGAAGATGTACCGTGACCTGCTAGGCGCCACCTCGGTCACCGAGAAATGGGCGATGCCGGAGCAGGGCGTCTGGGTCTGTTTCGTCAACCTGCCCAACAGCCAGATCGAGCTGATCGAGCCCTATGGCGAAAAATCCCCGATCCATGGCTTTCTCGCCAAAAACCCCAAGGGCGGCCAGCACCACATCTGCTTCGAGGTCGAGAACATCTACGAAGCCCGCGACGCCCTTGTCGCCAAGGGCGCCACTGTTCTAGGCGAGCCGCGCATTGGGGCGCATGGTACGCTGATCATCTTCGTTCACCCCAAGGACATGGGCGGCCTGCTGGTCGAACTCATGGAGACGCCAAAGGACGCGCATCACTGATGGGCCCGATCACCGGCATCGCGATTTTCCTGACCATCTGGTGGACGGTTCTGTTCGTCGTCCTGCCCTTGGGCTCGCGCAGCTATCATGAGATGGGAATCAAGCCTCCAGGCGGCGGTGATCCCGGCGCGCCGGTGAACCCGAATCTGAAGCGCAAGTTCTTCACCACCACCTGGGTGTCGGCTGCGGTGTTCGCCGTGCTTTGGCTGATCATTCGCTTCAACCTGATCCAGCTGCCCACGTTGCCCGCCACCTACTAGAAGGTCGGCGGCGCCCAACCCTTGGGCGTCGCGCGATCTTTCTCCCCGCAATCGCTCAAGCCTTGGGCGAAATGCCCTAATGCGCCGCGCGGGCCGCATGCGCGTGCCCCAACACATGTTCGGAGGCCTAAGGTGTTCCTACGAGATCAGCACTCCTGATCTCACTCTGTGGCGTCTTCCCCGACGATGACTTTCAAGGCTGCGCGAGGATCGCGCGGCCTTCTTTTCGTCCCGAGCACGCGTTCCGGTCATCTTTTCGCCGCGCGCGTTGCCAAGCTGACGGCCAAGAGGCTATCTCAGGCCCTCGCATTTTCTCGGAGACGTCTTTCTGATGCGCCTGTCGCGCTATTTCCTGCCCGTGCTGAAAGAAGCGCCCTCCGACGCCCAGATCGTGTCGCACCAACTGATGCTGCGCGCCGGCATGATCCGCCAGGAAGCGGCGGGCATCTATGCCTGGCTGCCGCTGGGCCTGCGGGTGCTGAACCGCATCGAGCAGATCGTTCGCGAAGAGATGGACCGCGCGGGCGCTATCGAGCTCCTGATGCCGACCCTGCAGCTGGCCGACCTGTGGCGCGAGTCGGGCCGCTACGACGCCTACGGTCCCGAGATGCTGCGCATCACCGATCGCCACAAGCGCGAGCTGCTCTTCGGCCCCACGGCCGAGGAAGTGGTCACCGACATCTTCCGCGCCTCGGTGAAGAGCTACAAGGAACTTCCCAAGAACCTCTACAACATCCAGTGGAAGTTCCGCGACGAGACCCGCCCGCGCTTCGGCGTGATGCGCGGCCGTGAGTTCCTGATGAAGGACGCCTACAGCTTCGACCTCGACGCCGAGGGCGCGCGCAAGTCCTACAACCGCATGTTCGTGGCCTATCTGAACCTGTTTTCGCGCATGGGGCTGAAGGCCGTGCCGATGCGCGCCGACACCGGCCCGATCGGCGGCGACCTGAGCCACGAGTTCATCGTCCTGGCCGACACTGGCGAAAGCGCCGTGTTCTGCCACAAGGATTTGGTCGAGATGGCGGTGCCTGGTCCCGACGTCGACTGGTACGGCGATCTCCAACCACTGGTCGATCAGCGCACGGCGCTCTATGCCGCGACCGAAGAAATGCACGACGAAGCCGCGTTCGCCCAGGTGCCCGAGGGCGACCGCCTCTCGGCGCGCGGCATTGAGGTCGGCCACATCTTCTCGTTCGGGACCAAGTATTCCGAGCCGATGCGCGCCCTGGTCACTGGCCCGGACGGCAAGGACGTTCCTGTTCAGATGGGCTCCTACGGCGTCGGCGTTTCGCGCCTGCTGGGCGCGATCATCGAGGCCAGCCATGACGATGCCGGCATTATCTGGCCGGAATCCGTGGCGCCCTTCGATGTCGGCATCATCAACATGCGCCAAGGGGATGCGGCCTGCGATGCAGCCTGTGCCACCGCCTACAAGGCGCTGACATCGGCCGGCAAGACGGTGCTGTATGACGACACCGACGCTCGTGGCGGCGCGAAGTTCGCGACCATGGATCTGATCGGTCTGCCCTGGCAGATGATCATCGGTCCAAAGGGCATCGCGGAGGGTGTGGTCGAGATCAAGAACCGGGCGACTGGTGAACGCTCGACCGCATCGCTTGAGTCCGTCCTGGCGGGCCTCACTCAAAGCAAGGCTGGGTAATGAGCGATCTCAGGGCGGCCGGACCGTTCAGCCGTTGGGAGCGGTCCGTCGCGCGGCGGTATCTGTTCGCCAAACGCAAGAACGGCGGCGTCGCCCTGATTTCAGTGATCTCGTTCTGCGCGGTGATGCTGGCCGTCTTCGCTCTGATCACCGTCATGAGCGTGATGAACGGTTTCCGGGCTGAATTGCTGGGTCGGATACTTGGCTTCAATGGCCACCTCTACGCCCAATCGCCGCTGATCAATGGTCCCGACCGGGATGGCGTCATCAGCCGCATCCGCGCCGTGCCGGGCGTGATCCAGGCCGTGCCTGTGGTCGAGGCCCAGGCGATGGTCATCGGTCCGAGCCAAGTGACGGGCGCCATTGTGCGCGGCGTCACGCCTCGCGATCTGCGCGGCCTGAAGATCATCGCCGAGAATATCAAGAAGGGCTCGATGGCCGGCTTCGGCCAGGGCGAGTTTGGCGGCGATCTCGTCCTGATCGGCGACCGGATGGCCATCAATCTCGGCGTCGCGCCGGGAGACGCCATTACCCTGATCTCGCCTTCTGGCCCGGCGACGGCGTTTGGGACCTCGACGCGCGAAAAGGACTACATCGTCGGCGGCATCTTCAGCGTCGGCATGAGCCAGTTCGACGAGGCCTACGTCTATATGCCGCTGGAGCAATCGCAGCTGTTCTTTGGGCGCGACACCTCGGTCGACTATGTCGAGATCAAGGTCGAAGATCCCGACGACGCCAAGACGCTGAAGCCCGCCGTCGAGGCCGCCAGTGGTCCGGGCGCGCTGGTCGCCGACTGGATGGACAAGAACCACAGCTATTTCACGGCCCTGCAGGTCGAGCGGAAGGTGATGCGCCTGATCCTGTTCTGCATCGTTGCCATCGCCACGCTGAACATCATCTCCAGCCTGGTTATGCTGGTGAAAAACAAGGGCAAGGACATCGCCATTCTTCGGACGATAGGGGCTGGCCAAGCCTCGATCCTGCGCATCTTCGTGATGGCTGGGGCCTCGATCGGCGTGGCCGGAACTCTCGCAGGTCTGCTGCTGGGCGTCTTATTTTGCGCCTATATCACCCCGATCCAGAACTTCGTGGAATGGGTCACGGGAACCGCCGTCTTCAGCGCCGACGTCTATATGCTCTCGCACATTCCGGCCAAGATCGACTGGTCGGAGGTCGGCAGCATCGTCGGCCTTTCGGCTCTGATGAGCGTCGCCGCGACCTTGCCGCCAGCCTGGCGCGCCTCGCGCATCGATCCAGTGGAGGCGCTGCGCTATGAGTGATCCCGTGCTGTCGCTGCGCGGCGTCGAACGCGTCTACAAGACCGAAGCCGGGGATCTGCCTGTCCTGCGCGGCGTCGATATTGACGTCTACCCCGGCGAGGTCGTCGGACTGATAGGTCCGTCGGGTTCGGGCAAGTCATCCCTTCTGCATTCGGCCGGTTTGCTGGAACGCCCCGACGCGGGTCTCGTGGCTCTGGGTGGTCGCGACTGCTCGAAACTCTCGGAGCGGGTGCGCACCCGCATCCGTCTGGGCACTGTGGGGTTCGTCTATCAGTTCCACCACCTGCTGCCTGAGTTTAGCGCGCTCGAGAACGTGGCCATGCCCGGCATGATCGCCGGACGTACTCGGGCCGACGCCGAGGCGCGGGCTCTGGAGCTGTTGACCGAGCTTGGCCTCAACGCTCGCGTCAACCACCAGCCCGCCCAGATGTCTGGCGGCGAACAACAGCGCGTGGCTATCGCCAGGGCGCTCGCCAACAAGCCTCAGCTGCTGCTGGCTGACGAGCCGACCGGCAATCTGGATCCGGCGACCTCGGCCGCGGTATTCCAGTCGCTCTATAGCCTGGCGCGCGGCCAAGGTGTCGCCGCGCTGATTGCGACGCACAACATGGATCTGGCCCGCTATATGGATCGGGTCTTCGCGCTCCGGGACGGGCACCTGGAGCCTCAGACCTTCTAGAGCCCTTTCCGACCTGATGGCTTCATCAGGGTGGGCGAAAAAGGCTCTAAATCAAAAGTTTAGAGCATTTTTCGATCCGATAACCGTTTCACACTTATCGGAAAATGCTCTAGCGCCGGCTAAAGCAGTGCTCGACGCATCGCGGCGAAGAAGCCAGCCTGGTCGATCTTCTTGATCACGCGGGCGTTAGGCGGCCTGCGCTTGAGCGCGGGATCGGCGATCTCGATATCGGGCAGGATCGCGTGCGAGACGCTCAGATAGCCTCGCGTCAGTTCGCCGAGTGTCTCGACATCGACCACGGCATGGTCGGCTTCGAGGATCAGACTTTCATCCAGCGCCACCGCGCAGGTCAGCGCATCGGGATGCAGACTGCCGTTCAGACCCTCGGTTTCCTGTGCAAAGGCGAGGGACGCACGATTGACGTCGGTGAAGAAGCTGGCCCGTGGGGTTTCGAGAGCCTCCAGTTCGGCCAGCTGCAAAACATCCAGCAAGCCGTCGCGCAGCGTCTCGGTCCAGGTAACGATCGACAGGTTGAAGCCGGCGTTGATCACGATCTTGGCGGCTTCAGGATCGACATAGAAATTGTACTCGGCCGCCGGCGTCACATTGCCGACGCCGTTGTCCGTGCCGCCCATGATCCAGAGATGCTTCACGGCTTGGGCGATGCGCGGCTCACGCAGATAGGCGAGAGCTATGTTGGTTAGCGGCGCCTGGGCGATGAGCGTGATCTCACCCGGCGCAGCCACCACTCTGCGAACGATCTCGTCGACCGCGTGACCGTCGGCCGGACGCTGGGCGGCGAGGGGGAAGCCGACGTTGCTCATCCCGTCAGCGCCGAACACGTAAGCCGCATCCAGCGGCGCGCGCGAGAACGGAGTTTGGGCTCCCATATAGACGGGCGTTGCTCTAGCCTTTCCGCATCTCTCCAGCGTGACCAAAGCATTCTCAGCGTGCTGGACGAAGCCGGCATTGCCGTGGGCGATCGTGATCGCCTCCACAGCGACGCCGGGACGGGTGAGGGCCAGCATCAGGGAGAACACATCGTCCCCGGCGGTGTCGGTATCGATGATCAGGCGCATGGCTTGATCTGACCTGATCCGCCGGTCCTGGCAAAGGGCTGGCCGGGCTTTCGAATGACTCGCCCGAAGAAAATGTGGTGGATGGTCGCGGAACATCTTGTGAACAGAACGAAAGGCGAATATAGAACAAACAAGCAACGATTGTGGAGGTTCCTGTGATCCGTATCGCGAGAGAGTCTTTGGCTCTTGTGTCCGTCGCCAGCTTCGTCTGGATGATGTGCTCGGTCGCTCAGTTGGTGGCCTGAGTCGATTGATTGGAGGCGTGAGTTATGTCGGGCAGCGAAGGGCAGGGGTTCGTCCACCTTCGGGTTCGCTCGGCCTATTCATTGCTGGAAGGCGCCATCAAGGCTGATGTCATCGGCAAACTGGCCGAAGCGGCGGGGATGCCAGCGGCGGGCCTGACGGATCGAGCCAATCTGTTTGGGGCGCTGGAATATTCCTCATACGCCAAGGACGCAGGCATTCAGCCCATTATCGGATGCGCTCTGCCTGTATCCGGCATTGGAGCGGGGCCGACCGAGCGCTGGGCGCGCGCACCGACGATTACGCTCCTGGCCCAGAACGAGCGGGGCTATCTCAACCTTTCCGAACTGTCGTCCATCGCCTATCTCGAAAGCGGCGAACTGGCCGAACCGATCGTGCCTTGGGCCAAGGTGGTACAGCACGCAGAGGGACTGATCCTGTTGTCTGGCGGGACCGATGGTCCAGTGGACGCGCTGTTCGCCGCGGGAAAGAGCGCCGAAGCGATTCAGGCTCTCGCGGAAATGAGCCGGGTGTTCGACGACAGGTTCTATGTCGAATTACAGCGGCATGGCCTGCCGCGTCAGGCCGCCGCCGAGCCGGGTCTGGTCAACTGGGCCTACGAGCATGACGCGCCGCTGGTTGCGACCAACGATGTCTATTTCGCCAAGGCCGAACTCTACGACGCCCACGACGCCCTGCTGTGCATTTCCGATGGCGCGTTCGTAGGCCAGGATGAACGGCGTCGCGTGACGCCGGAGCACTGGTTCAAGCCTGCGGCCGACATGCGCAAGCTGTTCTCGGACCTGCCGGAAGCCTGCGACAACACCCTCGATATCGCCCGACGCTGCGCCTTTCTGGTCAAGAAGCGCGACCCCATCCTCCCAAGCTTCCCGACCGGCGCCGGTCGCAGCGAGCCGGAAGAGTTGACGCATCAGGCGCGGGAGGGTCTGCGAGCCAGGCTCGCCGACAACGTGCTGGCGGTCGACGAGCAGGTCTATTGGGACCGCCTGGAATTCGAGCTCGGCATCATCATCAAGATGGGCTTCCCGGGCTACTTCCTGATCGTGTCGGACTTCATCAAATGGGCGAAGTCACACGGCATCCCCGTCGGTCCCGGCCGGGGTTCGGGCGCCGGGTCGCTGGTCGCCTGGGTGCTGACCATCACTGATCTCGACCCCTTGCGCTTCGGCCTGCTGTTCGAGCGCTTCCTGAATCCCGAGCGGGTCTCGATGCCCGACTTCGATATAGACTTCTGCCAGGAGCGACGCGAAGAGGTCATCGTCTACGTCCAGGAGAAGTATGGCCGCGACCGCGTGGCTCAGATCATCACCTTCGGTTCGCTGCAGGCTCGTGCTGTGCTGCGCGACGTCGGACGGGTAATGCAACTTCCGCTTGGTCTCGTCGACCGGCTCTGCAAGATGGTTCCGAACAATCCGGCCGCGCCGGTGACCCTGGCCCAGGCCATCGAACTGGAGCCGCGCCTCAAGCAGGCCAAGAAGGAAGACGGCAACGTCTCGGCCTGTCTCGACGTCGCGCTGCAGCTGGAAGGTCTCTTCCGCAACGCCTCGACCCATGCCGCCGGTTTGGTCATCGGCGACAGGCCCCTGACCCAGCTGACGCCGCTCTACAAGGATCCGCGCTCGGATCTGCCCGCCACCCAGTTCAACATGAAGTGGGTCGAAAGCGCCGGGCTGGTGAAGTTCGACTTTCTGGGCCTGAAGACCCTGACGGTGCTGGATCGCGCCGTGAAGCACCTGAAGAAGCGTGGTGCGGACGTCGATTTGACCAAGCTACCCTTCGACGACGCCAAGACCTACGAGCTCCTTGCCTCAGGCCAGACGGTCGGCGTGTTCCAGCTGGAAAGCCAGGGCATGCGCGATACGCTGCGCAAGATGCGTTGCGCCTCCATCGAGGAGATCACCGCGCTGATCTCGCTCTATCGGCCGGGGCCGATGGACAACATCGACACCTTCGTCGATTGCAAGTTCGGCCGCAAACCCGTCGACACCTTGCATCCCTCGCTTGAGACGGTGCTCAAGGAGACCTACGGCGTCATCGTTTATCAGGAACAGGTGATGCAGATCGCCCAGATCCTGGCGGGCTACAGTTTGGGCGAAGCCGATCTTCTGCGCCGGGCCATGGGCAAGAAGAAGAAGGAGGAAATGGATCTCCAGAAGATCCGTTTCGTCGATGGGGCCAAGCAGAAGAACGTTCCGGAGGAACAATCAGGTTCAATCTTCGAACTGGTGGCCAAGTTCGCCGGTTATGGCTTCAACAAGAGCCACGCGGCCGCCTATGCTCTGATCGCCTATCAAACAGCCTGGTTGAAGGCCAACACACCGGTCGAGTTCTTGGCCGCGTCGATGAGCCTGGATATTTCCAACACCGACAAGCTGGCCGTGTTCCATCAGGACGCCCGCCGGTTCGGCCTCACGGTGCGCGCTCCGGACGTCAATCGCTCGGGCGCCGACTTCGAAGTCGAAAACGGGGAGGTGCTCTACGCCCTGGGCGCTGTTCGCAACGTGGGCCTGGAAGCCATGAAGCATCTGGTCGCCGTGCGCGCGGAGGGCGGGCCGTTCCGTGACATCTTTGACTTCGTCGAGCGTGTAGATCCCAAGCAGGTCAACAAGCGGGCCATCGAAAATCTGGCGCGGGCAGGGGCCTTCGATTCCTTCCATAGGAATCGCGCCCAGATCCTGGCCTCGTCCGACGTCCTGATTGCGCACAGCCAGAGCATCGCCGCCGATCGCCAGGGCGGCCAGCACGCCTTGTTCGGCGGCGATCCGGCGGCTGGCCGACCCCGGCTGAAGAAGACCGAGCCCTGGAACCAGGTCGATCTGCTCGATGAGGAACTGGCCGCGGTTGGTTTCTATCTGACAGGTCACCCTCTCGAGGACATGGTCGGCGTGCTGCGTCGCAAGCGCACCGCGATGCTGACCGAGGTGATCCCCCAGGCCGAGGCCGGCATGGAAGCCTTCCGGATGTGCGGTGTAGTGCGCAGGCGTCAGGAACGGGCCTCGCAAAGCGGTGAGCGTTTCGCCTTCGTCTCGCTGTCGGATCCGACTGGCGAATACGAGGTGTTGTTCCCGCCTGAAGCTCTACGCAAGTGCCGCGAGGTTCTGGAACCGGGCAAGTCGGTGGCGATCAAGGTGCGCGCCAAGGCCCGGGATGGCGAGGTGCGCTTCTTCGGCGACGATGCCGAACCTATCGAGAAGGCTATCGAAAACGTGGTGGCGGGCCTGCGCGTCCACCTGTCGCCCTCGGCAACCGAGATCGAAGCCCTGAGAAAGCGCCTGGAGCCAGCGGTGTCGCAGAAGGGCGGCGAGATCAGCTTCATCGCCGCGATCGGCGGCGGTCGGGAGATCGAGCTGAAGCTGCCTGGGCGTTACACCCTGGATGCTTCCCTTCGCGGCGCCTTGAAGACTGCTCCCGGGGTGGCGCTTCTGGAAGACGTCTGACGCGCTTTTCGACGTGTCGCCCAGCAAGGAGAGCAGTTGTCGCCAGGCATCAAGGCGGTTGTCAGTGCGGCAGGGTTCGGTTCGAGGCCGAGGTCGGGCTTGAAGATCTGATCACCTGCAATTGCTCGCGCTGCGGAAAGCTGGGCTCGGTCCTGGCCTTCGCCTCAGAAGCGGATTTCAACTTCCTGCAGGGGCAGGACGCGCTGACCGAGTACAACTTCAACACCGGCAAGATTACTCACCTGTTTTGTTCCGACTGCGGGATCGAGTCGTTCGCGCGCGGTGAAGGCCCAGGTGGCGTGCGCATGGCGGCGATCGATGTACGCTGTCAGGACGATGTCGATGTCTTTGCCCTGGAACCGACCCAGGTAAACGGCAAGGCGTTTTAAACTGGTTGATAGCCCTTGACCCGTCCCTTGGGTCCGGTCCCAGAAGGTCGTGGGTCGAAGGGAGAGCCCGGTCTTGGACGTTTATCTCAGCCCATCCGAAACAGCGCGCCGTCTAGGCGTGACGGTCAAGGCCCTGCGCCTCTATGAAGAACGAGGGCTGGTGAAACCGTTGCGCACCAACGCCGGATGGCGCGCCTATGGACCCGATCAGCTGGCGCGAGTGTACCAGATTCTTGCGCTCAAACGCCTGGGTCTGCCGCTGGCCCGGATCAGCGATCTGCTGTCAGGCGGCGCGCCGCCTCTGGCCGAGATCCTAGCGGTCCAGGAAACCGCGCTCCGTGCCGAAACCGAGAGGGTATCGCGCGCCCTGGATCTGATCCGAGCCGCTCAGGCGAAATTGGCGTCCGGCGCGGCGCTCTCCATCGACGATCTGACAACGCTCACTCGGGAGACGACCATGAGCGAGACCCTGACCGACGATGGCTGGAAGGCGGTGTTCGAACCGCATTTTGCTAAACACTATACCCCCGAGGAAATGGCCGCGTTCGCGCGCCGCAAGCGTGACGCCGCCGCCGATGGAACCGATCTCATGGGAGCCTGGCCGGTTCTCATGGAAGAGGCCCGGCGGCTGATGGCGCTCGGCGACCCAGTTTCGCCCGCGGCGTTGAACCTAGCCCGCCACTGGCGTTCGGAGGTTCGCAAGTTTACGCAAGGCGATCCCGCAATCGCGGCCAAGGTACAGGCGGTCTGGAAGGACGCCATGGATGGGCCCGATGCGGGCCGGCTGCCGATCGACGCCGAACTGTGGGCCTTTGTTGGTCGCGCGGGCGAAGCCCTGAAGACGTCCGAGCCGGAGGGCGCCTAGCCGGGGACCGTCGGGCCGTCAGCGCGCCTTCCGCTGCTTGACGGCCCGACAAGGCTTGCTTTTTAGTCCAATCGCGCCTATCTGCGCGCCATTCCACACGCGGACGTTCGGCTGTGACCCGGGGAGACATCCCGGCGCTGCCGTTCCGGTCCCGCTCCAGATGTCTGGGTCGGGGGTGTCCGCGGAGGTTCAACCGGAAAAAGGATTATAGGCCTCATGGCGCTTCCCGAATTCTCCATGCGTCAGCTCCTGGAAGCTGGCGCCCACTTTGGCCACCAGACGCACCGCTGGAACCCGAAGATGGACCGCTTCATCTTTGGTTCGCGTTCGAACATCCACATTATCGACCTGTCGCAGTCGATTCCGCTCCTGCACCAGGCCCTGGTGAAGGTGCGTGAAGTCGCCGCCGCCGGCGGTCGCGTGCTGTTCGTCGGCACCAAGCGTCAGGCTTCCGATCCGGTCGCCACCGCCGCCAAGCGCTGCGCCCAATATTATGTGAACCACCGTTGGCTCGGCGGCACGCTGACCAACTGGCGCACCGTCTCGGGCTCGATCGCACGTCTGCGCGAACTCGAAGGCATCATGGTCGGCGAAGGCTCCGGCCGTTCCAAGAAGGAGCTGCTGCAGCTGACTCGCGAGCGCGACAAGCTTGAACTGTCGCTGGGCGGTATCAAGGACATGGGCGGCATCCCCGACATCATGTTCGTGATCGACACCAACAAGGAAGCGATCGCGATCCTCGAGGCCCGCAAGCTGAACATCCCGGTCATCGCGATCCTGGACACCAACTGCGATCCGGACGGCATCACCTATCCCATCCCGGGTAACGACGACGCCGCTCGCGCCCTGCAGCTGTACTGCGACCTGATCGCCGACGCCGTTCTCGACGGCCTGGCCGCAGGCCAAGCTTCGTCGGGCGTCGATCTGGGCGCTTCGGTCGCTCCGATGGAACCGACCTTGGCCCGCGAACTGACCCCGGAGCCGGTGGCTGCTGAAGCCGCCGCCCCGGAAGCTACTGCCCCGGAAGCAGCTGCCCCGGAAGCCGCTCCCGAGGCCGCTCAAGAAGCGACCGCCGAGGCGATCGAAGCCGTCGCCGCCGAGCCGGCCGCGAGCTGATTTCCAGCGGTCGCCTTCGAGCGACCGTTGTGACCCTGACATGCGACCGGGCTATCAAGCCCGGTCGCTAACCGTTTGAATATGGAGATTTTCCATGGCTGAGATCACGGCTGCGCTGGTTAAAGAACTGCGCGAAAAGTCCGGCGTCGGCATGATGGACTGCAAGAAGGCGCTGCAAGAGAACGCGGGCGACATCGACGCGTCTATCGACTGGCTGCGCACAAAGGGCCTGTCCAAGGCCGCCAAAAAGGCTGATCGCGTCGCCGCTGAAGGCCTCGTGGGCGTCGCCGTTCGCAAGGACGGCGCCGGCATGACCGCCTCGGCTGTCGAAGTGAACGCCGAGACCGACTTCCTGGGTCGCAACGAGCTGTTCCAGAACGCAGTCCGCAAGATCGCGGCCGTCGGCCTGGACAACGAAGGCGTCGACGCCATCATTGCCGGCAAGACCTCGGACGGCGAAGTCGTCTCGGATGTCCTGACCAATCTGATCGCCACCATCGGCGAGAACATGGTTCTGCGTCGTTCGGCTCGCTTCAGCGTCACGGAAGGTGCCATCGCCACCTACATCCACAACGCCACGGCCCCGGAACTGGGCCGCATCGGCGTGCTGGTGGCTATCGAAGGCGCTGGCGACCAGGCCAAGATCGTTGAACTGGGCCGCAAGATCGCCATGCACGTCGCTGCGACCTCGCCGCTATCGCTGTCGCCGGACGACCTGGACCAGGCCGCCATCGAAAAGGAACGCGCCATCTTTACCGAGCAGGCGTTGGAGTCGGGCAAGCCCGCCGGCGTCGTCGAGAAGATGGTCGAAGGCCGGATTCGCAAGTTCCTGGAAGAAGTCGTGCTGCTGAAGCAAGCCTTCGTCATGAACCCGGACCAGACCGTCGAGCAACTGGTCGCCGAAACCGGCAAGGAACTGGGTTCCACGCTGACCGTGAAGGGCTTCGTGCGCCTGGGTCTGGGCGAAGGCGTCGAGAAGGCTCCGGTTGGCGATTTCGCCGCTGAAGTCGCCGCGATGGCTGGCCAAGCCTAAGATATCGAGTTCGCGCATCGCTTCGGCGGCGCGCGGCTTCTGTCCTTGAAGGGCGCGGCGCGTTTGACGCGCGCCGCGCCCTTCTTGCGCCTGCCTGCGGTCATTTCGGCCGTCCCGCGGCCATCTGCGGCGAGGCGTGCGCAAAACCGATCCCACTTTTGACGAACGCGCACTATGTTGCGTGCCGACGACTCAGGAAGAGCCCGGTCCATGTCCGAACCCAGCACCATCACGCAGAAGCCTTTCCGTCGCGTGCTCCTGAAGGTGTCGGGCGAAGTGCTGATGGGCGATACGCCCTATGGCATCGACACCAACACCGTTCAGTCCGTGGCCGAGGACATCGCCCAGATCGTCAAGTCCGGCGTCGAGCTTTGCATTGTCATCGGCGGCGGCAACATCTTCCGCGGCATGGCCGGCGCGGCCAAGGGCATGGAGCGTTCCAGCGCTGACTATATGGGCATGCTGGCCACGGTCATGAACGCCCTGGCCATGCAGGACGCGCTCGAGCGCGTCGGTGTCTCCACCCGCGTGCAGTCGGCCATTCCGATGGCCACGGTTTGCGAGCCCTACATCCGCCGTCGCGCCCAGCGCCACCTGGAAAAGGGTAGGGTGGTGATCTTCGCGGCCGGTACTGGCAATCCGTTCTTCACCACAGACACCGCCGCTGCCCTGCGCGCCGCTGAAATGCAGTGCGACGCCCTGTTCAAGGGCACCAGCGTCGACGGCGTCTACACCGCCGACCCCAAGAAAGACGCCAGCGCCCAGCGCTACGACCGCCTGACCTATATGGACGTGCTGGCCAAGGACCTGCGGGTCATGGACGCCTCCGCCGTCGCCTTGATGCGCGACAGCAACATCCCGATCGTGGTCTTCTCCATCAAGGGGCGCGGCAATCTGCTGAACGTCCTGCGTGGCGAGGGCACTTTTACCGTCGTCGCCCAAGACGCCGCCGCCTAACTCAAGCGAAGAGAGCCCAAGCCATGGCCGCCGCCGAAAAACCCGACCTGTCCCGCTACAAGGAGCGCATGGAGAAGTCCGTGCAGGCTCTGAAGGAAGATTTCGCCGGTCTTCGCACCGGTCGCGCCTCATCCAGTCTGCTCGATCAGATCATGGTCAGCGCTTACGGATCGATGGTGCAACTGAACACCGTCGCCTCGATCAGCGTGCCTGAGCCGCGCCAGATCAACGTCAACATCTGGGACAAGGGCGTTGTCTCTGCTGTGGAAAAGGCGATCCGCAATTCGGATCTCGGCCTGAACCCGGTCGTCGAAGGCAACAACCTGCGTATCCCTATCCCGCCGCTGACCGAAGAGCGCCGCAAGGACCTTTCCAAGATCGCCGGCAAGTACGCCGAGGCCCAGAAGGTCGCTGTGCGCAACATCCGTCGCGACGCCAATGACGACCTCAAGAAGGCCGAGAAGGCGAGCGTCATCAGCGAGGACGAGCTGAAGAAGATGGAAACCGAGGTCCAGAAGATGACCGACGAGGCCATCAAGAAGGTCGACGAGGCCTTGAAAATCAAAGAGCAAGAGATCATGCAGGTTTAGGCGCCGACCTGAGTAACGGGTACGGTTAGGGAAGGCTTGAAGCAAATGTCGGCGACGACCGGCCTGCAGGATGTTTCGGCGCGCGCTGGGGGCGACGCGTCGAACCGCTCTCTGCATGTGGCCATCATCATGGACGGAAACGGTCGCTGGGCTAAGCGGCGCGGAATGCCGCGCGCGCTCGGTCATCGCGCCGGCGTCAATGCGCTGAAGCGCACGGTCGAGGCCGCGCCGGACCTGGGCGTGGGCGTCCTGACCGTTTTCGGTTTTTCGACCGAGAACTGGAGCCGGCCGGCGCACGAGGTTTCCGAGTTGATGGGGCTGCTCAAGGCCTATGTCGAATCGGACCTGGAGCGTCTGGCGCGTGAAGGCGTCCGGGTGCGGATCATCGGCCGCCGGACCGGTTTGGCGGCGGACATTCAGGAAATCATCGAGCGCGCTGAGCGCCGCACGGCCAGCAACAACAAGTTCACGCTTCAGGTGGCCTTCAACTATGGCGGCCGCGCCGATATCGCCGACGCAGCACGCGCCTTTGCGGAAGCGGTGGAGCGGGGCGAGGCCAAGGCCGCCGATCTCGATGAAGCAGCCTTCGAAGGCTTTCTATCGACATCCACCGCACCGGCCCCCGATTTGATCGTGCGCACCAGCGGAGAGCAGCGGATTTCCAACTTCCTGCTGTGGGAATGCGCCTATGCCGAGCTCGTCTTTCAGGACGTGCTCTGGCCTGACTACGGATCTGAAGCGCTCTCGGCGGCCATTGCGGAATACCGCAGGCGCGACCGACGCTATGGAGGCATTGCGGCCGATGACGTCGCCGTCGCCGGCTAAGCGCTTCAACTGGAAGAATCTTCGGGTGCGGGTGCTTTCAGCCACCGTGCTCGTACCCACGGTCGTGTCCGCCGTGTGGTTCGGCGGCGTGTGGTTCTTGGCCCTCGTCGCGGTCTGCGCCGCCTTGCTCGCTCGCGAGTGGGGGATGATGAGCGCGCCGCGCGCGCCGCGAGGTGTGGCCCTGGCGATCGGTGTCGCGGTTCTGGTGGCCGTCGTGGCTGCGTTCCGAGGGCACTATTATCTTACGTGGCCTCTGCTGGCCGCAGGCGCGATTCTGGCCGCCCTGATCGCCCGTGGCGCTGTCGAGCGCCGAGCCGACGCCGCCTATGGTGTGATCTATATCGCCCCGGCCTGCATCGCCCTGGTCTGGCTGAGAGTGCTGGACGCCGGCCTGAGCTGGACGCTTTTGCTGTTCGCCGTCACCTGGTTCGCCGACATTTTTGCCTACGTCACCGGGAGCATCCTGAAGGGTCCCAAGCTGTGGCCCAAGTTCTCGCCCAACAAGACATGGTCCGGTTTCTTTGGAGGCTTGGTAGCGGCGGCGATCGCCGCAGTCGGAATAGACGCCCTGTCCGGACTGCTGCCGGCCCTGCCGGACATGAACCTGACCTGGCCCGTGGCCGCGTTTATCGGCTTCCTGGGCGGCCTGTCGACGATGATGGGCGACCTCTGGGAGTCGATCCTGAAGCGTCGATTCGGCGTGAAGGATTCAGGAGACTTGATCCCCGGTCACGGCGGTTTGCTTGACCGCGTCGATGGCTTGATGTTCGCCGCCATCGTCATTGCCGGAGTGCGCCTGATCTATCTCTACGGATGGGCCCATTGACGGCCGTCCGTAAGGTCGTGGTTCTGGGCTCCACGGGTTCGATCGGTGTTTCTACCCTGGGGCTTTTCGAGGCGGCTGGTGTCGAGGTCGACATCCTGGCGCTGACCGCTGGTCGCAATGTCGAGCGCTTGATCGAGCAGGCCCTACGCTGGCGTCCCGCTGTCGCGGTGATCGAGGACGAAGGCCTGCTTGGCGCGCTGCGCGATGGGCTCAAGGACACGGGCGTTCGCGCTGCGGCGGGGACGGCGGCGGTTGTCGAGGCCGCGGCCATGGGCGCCGATTGGGTGATGTCGGCCATTGTTGGCGCGGCCGGCCTGGCCCCCACCCTGGCGGCGGCGCGCACCGGAGCCGTCATCGCCCTGGCCAACAAGGAAAGCTTGGTCTGCGCAGGGCCGGCTCTGCTGCGAATCGCCCGCGAGGCAGGCGGATCGGTGATCCCTGTCGATTCCGAGCACTCGGCTATTTTCCAGGTGCTGCAGCCGGCCTGTATCCAGCGTGTGTCGCGATTGATCTTGACGGCGTCGGGTGGTCCGTTCCGCACCTGGACTCGGGAGCAGATGGCGATCGCTACGCCCGAACAGGCCATTGCCCACCCAAACTGGTCGATGGGCGCCAAGATTTCGGTCGATTCCGCATCCATGATGAACAAGGGCCTCGAGATGATCGAGGCCTCCTATCTGTTCGACACCCCGGAAGAGCGCATCGAGGCCGTGATCCATCCGCAGTCCGTGATTCACAGCTTGGTTGAGTATGCCGACGGTTCGACCCTGGCCCAGCTTGGACCGCCCGACATGCGCACTCCGATCGCTTGCGCCTTCGCCTGGCCGGATCGCCTGCCATGGCCCGCGCCCCGGCTGGATCTGGCCGCCTATGGCCAGCTGACCTTCGAACAACCTGATCTGGAACGTTTTCCGTCGATTAGCATCGCCCGAGAGGCGATGCGGCTAGGCGGCGGCGCTCCGGCTGCTATGAACGCAGCCAATGAAGTCGCCGTGGCGGCGTTCCTTGACCGTCAGATCGGCTTTCTCGATATTGCCGCCTCGGTGGCTGGGACCCTGGAACGCATGAACAGCCTGGGGGTCCTGATGGAAGCCGATGCCGATCCAGTCGAGAGTGCCATGACGACTGACGCGAGCGCTCGCCGCATTGCGGCCGAGGTTGTACGCCAAGTTCAACGCCACAACTGAAGACGAGAAGAAATCCGACATGCTCGGCTTCATACAATCGGCGGCCGCCTACATCATCGCCTTCCCGCTGGTGATCCTGGTGGTCGTGACCGTTCACGAGCTTGGACACTTCTGGGCCGCCAAGGCCTGCAACGTGGAGATCGACCGATTCTCGATCGGTTTTGGCCGCGCCATCTTCTCCTGGCGGGACCGGGCTGGCGTTCAATGGCAGATTGGATGGCTGCCCTTGGGCGGCTATGTTCGCTTCGCCGGCGATGAGAACGCCGCCAGCGTTCCTGACAAGGAAGACCTGGCGAGCATGCGCACCGACATCGAGCGTCGCGAGGGCAGCGAAGCAGTAAATCGCTACCTGCACTTCAAGCCTTTGTGGCAGAGGGCGTTCATCGTCGCGGCGGGGCCTCTGGCCAACTTCGTCCTGGCGATCACGCTGTTTGCGGTCCTGCTGGGCGTATTCGGCGAGACAGTGCGCCGACCGGTGATCACTGGAGTCAATGCAGGCAGTCCGGCCGCTGCCGCCGGTTTCCGACAAGGCGACGTGATCCTCTCGGCTGATGGCCGCAAGGTGAAGAGCTTTGGCGAACTGGACAACTATGCGCTCCTTCGCAGCGATGTTCCGATCCGTTTCCAGGTCGAACGCGGCGACAAGACCCTTGAGCTGGTGGCCACTCCCGCGCTCGTCGATATCTCCGATGGCTTCGGTGGCAGCCAGAAGGCCGGCGTTCTCGGCTTTGGCGCTCCGCCACTGATCGCCAGTGTCGAGCCGGGCTCTCCTGCTGAAAAGGCCGGGCTGCGCCGCGGGGATGTCATCCAGCGCGCCGATGGCGCTGCTGTTGGCAGCTTCGAAGACCTGACCCGTCATGTGGCCAAGCGCGGCGGCAATCCTATCGCCTTCGGGGTCTATCGGGGCGGCGAGATCGTCGAGATTATCGCAACGCCCACGCTGCTGACCCGCCCAGACGCCGACGGCAAGCCCAAGACCCGAATGCTTCTCGGGGTGGCCGGCGGCGTGCCCAGCAGCGACATCCAGCGCGTCCGCTACAATCCGATCGAGGCGATCGTGGGTGGCTTCGCTCGGACCTGGGACGTGCTTGAGACGACGGTCTATTATCTGGGCCGCGTGATCCGTCTTGAAGTTTCGGCCGAACAGATCAGCGGCCCCATCGGCATCGCCAAGACCTCGGGTCAACTGGCCCAGGCCGGCGCGGCGGGCGCCACGGACTTGCCCTCGATGCTGCTGGGCTCGGCTGTCGCGCTGATCTGGTTGTCGGCGGTCCTCTCAGTCAGCGTAGGCTTCATGAACCTGTTACCGATCCCGGTTCTGGATGGGGGGCATCTGATGTTCTACGCGTATGAAGCGATCGCCCGGCGACCGCTTGGCGCGCGTCTTCAAGCGGCCGGCTACAGGGTTGGTCTTGCGCTGTTGCTGAGTTTCATGTTGTTCGCGACCTGGAATGATCTGCAGCGCCTAAGCGTCTTCAAATTTTTCGGCGAGCTGTTCTCTTGAGCGGTCGCCTTCCGTCCATGATTGGTCCCATGAACAAAATTCGCGCCCATAGCGCCGCGTTCGCCACCGGTGTGGCGCTTCTTTTCGGTTCGACCGCGATGGTCGCGCCCGCTGCGGCTTTCGCTCAAGCGGCGCAAACCGGCGTCGTGCAGCGGATCGTCGTGCAAGGCAACGAACGGATCGAGCAGGGCACTGTGATGTCCTACCTGCCGATCCAGCTCGGCGACACGGTCGACGCCGCGCGCCTCGACCTGGCGCTGAAGACCCTCGCGCGCACCGACCTCTTCGCCGACGTGAAGATCGAGATGGTGTCGGGCGACCTGATCGTGAAGGTCGTCGAGAACCCGATCATCAATCAGGTGGTGTTCGAGGGGAATTCGTCCCTGAAGGAAGACAAGCTGAAGGACGAAGTGCAGATCCGTCCACGCGGCATCTTCACGCGCGCCAAGGTTCAGGCCGACGTTCAGCGGATCATCGAACTTTATCGTCGTTCGGGTCGCATCTCGGCGACCGTGACGCCCAAGGTCGTCGAACTGCCGCAAAAACGCGTCGATCTGGTGTTCGAGATCAACGAAGGTCCCAAGAGCGGTGTTCTCGGCATAAACTTCCTTGGCAATTCCGAATATTCGGACAACGATCTGCGCGACGTGATCGTGACCAAGGAGTCGCACTGGTACAAGTTCCTGACCAGCAACGACAACTACGACCCGGACCGGATCGAGTACGACCGCGAACAACTGCGCAAACATTATCGCAACCGCGGCTATTTCGACTTCCGCGTCGTCTCGTCGATGGCCGAACTGGCGCCGGACAAGAACGGGTTTGCTGTCACCTACACCCTGGACGAGGGTCCCAAGTACAAGTTCGGCAAGATCACTGTCGAAACAGAACTAAAAAAGCTGGACGGCACGCTGCTGGCCCAGATTCTGCCGATCCGCACCGGTCAGCTCTATGAAGACGAGCGCATCGAGCAGGCCACAGACGCCCTGACCTTCGCGGCGGGCGCCGCCGGCTTCGCCTTCGTGGACGTGCGTCCGCGCTACGTGCCCAATCGCGAGACCAACACGGTCGACGTGGTCTTCCAGGTTCGCGAGGGCCCGCGCGTCTATGTCGATCGCATCGACATCGTCGGCAACACCCGCACTCTCGACTACGTGCTGCGCCGCGAACTCGAAGTGGCCGAGGGCGACGCCTATAATCGCGTGCTGGTCGACCGCTCCAAAAACAACATCCGACGCCTTGGCTTCTTCAAGGAAGTCGAGATCGAGGAAGTGCCCGGCAGCGCGCCGGACCGCACGGCCCTGCGGGTCAAGGTCGAGGAGCAGCCCACGGGCGAGCTCTCGTTCAGCGCCGGCTACAGCTCGGTCGACAAGCTGGTGCTTGACGTCGGCATCACCGAGCGGAACTTCCGGGGTCGCGGCCAGAACATGCGCGGACGGATTTCCGTCGGCTCGCTGCGTCAGCAGATCGACTTCGCTTTCACCGAGCCGCGGTTCCTGAACCGCAACCTGGTGGCCGGCGTCGACGTCTACTCATTCCGCTACGATCTGAGCGACTACGCCGCCTATGACACCCGCTCGGTTGGGGGTAACGTTCGCGTCGGCTTCCCGCTGACCCAGAACGCCTCGATGAGCATGCGCTACACGCTGCGTCGCGACGAAGTCAGTGTGTCGGACGGCCTGTGCGACAGCGGTTCGGTTTCGCAGATCCTCTGCCTGCAGCGCGGCGCCTATATGACGTCGCTGGTCGGCTACGGCCTGCGGATCGACAAGCGCAATGACCCCATCCAGCCCACACGCGGCTGGTTCGCCGACCTGAACCAGGATCTGGCGGGCTTTGGCGGCGACGTGAAGTACCTGAAGACCGAAACCGCCGCTGGCTGGTACTGGGGCTTCAACAAGGACTTCATCTTCAGCGCGACCGGCTCGGCGGGCTATATCGAAGGCTGGGGGGGCGATAACGTTCGGATCAATGATCGCTTTTACCGGGGCGGCACCAGCTTCCGCGGCTTTGAAACAGCCGGTATCGGCCCGCGCGATATCTCGACCCAGAGCAATTCGATGGGTGCGAAGCTTTACGCCATCAGTTCGTTCGAGCTGACCGTCCCGACCTTCCTGCCAGAACAGTACGGCATCAAGGCCTCTGTGTTCAGTGACGTTGGTACGGCCGGCCTTCTGGATGACGTTGACCGCCAGTCCTCGGTCGGCGTGTTCGATCCCAATATTCGCGATGATCTGGGTCTTCGCGCCTCGGCGGGCATCAGCATCGACTGGAAGTCGCCCATGGGTCCGATCCGGTTCGACTTCAGCAAGATCCTTTCCAAGGAAGACTATGACCGGACCGAAACGTTCCGGTTCTCCACCTCCACAAGGTTCCAATGATCATGACTTCCAAGTTCCTGTCCGCGGCAGCTTCCGGCGTCGTCGCCATCGCCATGTCGACCAGCGCCATGGCCCAGACGGCTCCCGCCGCCCCTGCGATTTCGCACGGCGCGCCGCTTGCTGGCGTTTGCATCTTCTCGAGCCAGCGCGCCGTCGGCTCATCGGCTGTCGGCAAGGCCGTCGACGCCCGCCTGAAGACCATCATCGCGCAGGTGAACGCCGAACTGACGGGCGAACGCGGCACACTCGACAACGAAGCCAAGGCGCTGGACGCCAAGAAGGCCACGATGGATCAAGGCGCGCTTGAGCAACAGGCCGCCGGCCTGCAGGTCAAGGCCAACGCCTGGCAGCGCAAGGGCCAACTGCGCCAGAAGGAAGTCGAAGCCACTGAGCAGAAGGCCCTGTCGCGCGTCTACCAAGAGCTCGATCCGGCCATCAAGCAGGTCTACCAACAACGCACCTGCGGCATGCTGCTGGACCGCGAGTCGGTGCTGCTGGCCAACCCGTCCATGGACATCACCGACGCCGTCGTCGTGGCCCTCGACGCCCGCATCAAGACCCTGACCTTCGACCGCGAACGTCTGGACCAAGCGGCCGCCGGCGCTCAAGCTCTGACGCCGCCCAAGAAGTAAGCGAGTCGGCCCGAGCCTCGCGCTCGGGCCAGTCGCCGAGAGGACTAGATGCCGGACCCGCGATTTTTCGATGACATGGGTCCGGCGTCACTCCAGGAGCTCGCCGGCCTTGGCGTGGCGGAGCTCGCCGACGCTGGTTTCGCGTCGCGCTCCGTAACCCACGTCGCGCCGCTCGACGCTGCCGACGGGCGGGCTATCACTTTCTTTTCTGACGCCAAACGCAGCGACGCGGCCGCCGCCACCCAAGCCGGCGCCTGTTTTGTTCGCCCGGAGCATCGCGGTCTGCTCGCGCCGGGTTGCGCGGCGTTGCTGACGGCCTATCCGCAAGCCGCCTGGGCCGCCGCCGCGGCCCGGCTGCATGCGCCGCGCCGCCACGAGCCGCTGTCGGCTTCGATCCATCCTGATTGCGAGCTGGAAGACGGCGTGAGGCTTTCACCCGGCGTGAGCGTGGGGCAGGGGGCGAGGATCGGACGCGGGACCTATCTGTCGCCGGGCGCGGTGATCGGCCCGGGTGTCGCGATCGGCCGCGACTGCCTGATCGGGGCTAACGCCGTGGTCGGCTTTGCGATCATTGGTGACCGGGTCAGCATCCATGCGGGCGCGGTGATCGGCGAGGCGGGTTTCGGCGCCGCTGCCGGAGCAAGGGGTATCGTGGATCTTCCCCAACTCGGCCGGGTGGTGATCCAGGATGGCGTCACGGTTGGCTCCAACAGTTGCATCGACCGAGGCGCCTTTACCGATACGACGATCGGCGAGAACACCAAGATCGACAATCTGGTGCATGTCGCGCACAACGTCCGCCTGGGTCGCAATTGCGTGCTGGCGGCTTATACGGGGCTTTCGGGAAGCACGGTTGTCGGCGACGGGGTGGCGTTTGGCGGCAAGGCCGGCGTCGCCGATCATTTGACCATCGGCTCGGGAGCGAGCATTGGCGCCTCGGCGTCGGTGTTCAAGAACGTGCCTGCGGGCGAAACATGGACAGGGTTTCCGGCTCGGCCGCTCAAGCGGTGGCTCCGGGAGACCGCATGGCTGTCGCGCGTGGCGGGCGGCCGGGGAACAAGGGGCTAAATATGAGCCAAGACGTCGCCGAACCAGCGCAAACCGATATCGATATCGCCGAAATCCTGGCCAGGATTCCGCACCGCTATCCCTTCCTGCTGGTGGATCGCGCCGAGGACTACCGGCCACATCAGTCGATCATCGGCATCAAGTGCGTGACGATCAATGAACCGTTCTTCCAGGGACACTTCCCGGGCAATCCGGTGATGCCGGGCGTCCTGATCATCGAAGCCATGGCCCAGACCGGCGCGATCCTGATGAGCAAGTCGCTGGAGGTCGATACCGAAGGCAAGACCATCTTCTTCATGTCGGTCGACAACGCCCGCTTCCGCAATCCCGTGCGCCCCGGCGATGTGATCCGCATGGAGGTCGAGGTGACCCGTTCCCGCTCGACCATCTTCAAGTTCAAGGGCGTGGCCAAGGTGAACGACAAGGTCGCCGCCGAAGCCGAGTTTGCGGCCATGGTGGTCGAGACGCCGACCAAATGAGCCAGATCCACCCGACAGCCCTGATCGCCCCCGGCGCCGCGCTGGGAGCCGATGTCGAGATCGGCCCTTTCTGCACTGTCGGCCCCAAGGTGCGTCTGGGTGACGGCGTGCGCCTGATCTCCCACGTGGTCCTCGATGGTGCGACGTCGATAGGCGCCGGCTGCACCATCTATCCCTTCGCCGTGCTGGGCGCTCCTCCGCAGCATCTGGCCCACAAGGGCGAGGATACGCGGCTGGAGATCGGCGAACGCAATCTGATCCGCGAGCACGTGACGATGCAGACCGGCACGGTCGGCGGCGGCGGCGTGACCAGGGTCGGGTCCGACAGTCTCTACATGGTCGGCGCGCATGTGGCGCACGATTGCACGGTGGGTGATCGCGTGACCTTCGCCAACAACGCCACGCTCGGCGGCCATGTGACCGTCGGCGATTTCGTGTTCATGGGCGGTCTCTGCGCGGTGCACCAGTTCAGCCGTATCGGCCGCTACGCGTTCGTCGGGGGCGGCGGGATCGTGACCAAGGACGTGATCCCGTATGGCTCCGTTTGGGGCAACCACGCACACCTCGAAGGCTTGAACCTGGTCGGCCTCAAGCGCCGGGGCTTCAGTCGCGAGGCGATCAACGCCCTGCGCGCCGCCTACCGCCTGCTGTTCGCCGACGAGGGCACGTTCCAGGAGCGCCTGGAGGACGTCGCCGAAATCCACGCCGGCAATATCGAGGTGATGGAGATCGTCGACTTCATCCGGTCGGACAATAACCGGCCGCTTTGCCTGCCCGAGCGCGAGGTCTAGGCTCTTCTGATGCGTAAGCTCGGTCTGATCGCCGGCGGGGGCGCGCTTCCCGTCGAACTGGCGGCTCACTGCGAGGCCGCCGGACGGCCGTTCGCCGTGATGCGCCTGAGAAGTTTCGCCGATCCCGTCCTGACCCGCTATCGCGGCATTGAGGTCGGCCTTGGCGAGTTCGGCAAGGTGTTCAAGGCGCTTAAGGCCGAAGGGTGCGAAGTCGTCTGCTTCGCCGGCACGGTCGAGCGTCCCGATTTCGCGGCCATCATGCCCGACCTGCGCGGCGTCGCCGTCATTCCCGGCCTGATCAAGGCCGCGCGCCAGGGTGATGACGCCTTGCTGCGTCGCCTGCTGCTGGAATTCGAGAAGGAGGGCTTCGCCATAGAGGGCGCGCACGAGGTCGTGGGTGAGATGACCTTGCCGCTTGGCGCGCTCGGCGCCCATGCGCCCCGGCCTCAAGACCTGCCGGACATCGAGCGCGCGCTGCTGGTGGCGCGCGAAATCGGCAAGCTGGACGTTGGGCAAGGCGCTGTCGTCTGCGAGGGCTTGGTGCTGGCGGTCGAGGCCCAGGAGGGCACCGACGCTATGCTTCGACGAGTCGCCGACCTGCCCCTGGCCATTCGTGGCTCGGCTGAAGAGCGGCGCGGCGTGCTGGCCAAGGCGCCCAAGCCGATTCAGGAAACCCGGGTTGATCTGCCGACTATCGGCGTCGCCACCCTGCAACGCGCGGCGCGCGCTGGCCTGGCCGGCATCGTCGGTGAAGCTGGCCGTCTGCTGGTCGTGGACCGCGAGGCGGTGATCGCCTGCGCCGACGATCTCGGGCTGTTCATACTGGGAGTGGAACCCGGCGGCCCGGCGTGACCCGTCCGCTGACTGTCATGCTGGTGGCGGCCGAAGCATCCGGCGACGCATTGGGCGCGGGCCTCGCCAAGGCTTTGAAGCGCCGCCTGGGCGATGAGGCGGTACGCTTCGTGGGCGTGGGTGGCGCAAAGATGGCTGCCGAGGGAATCAAGAGCCCCTTCGATATCGCCCAACTCTCGATCATCGGTATCGTCGAAAGCCTCAAGGCCTATCCCCGGGCCATGGCGCGCCTGAAGGACACCCTGGCTTTGGCGGAGCGGGAAAAGCCCGACGTCGCCGTGCTGATCGACTCGTGGGGCTTCAATATCCGGCTGGCTCAGGCCCTGCGCAGGCAAACCCCCGCGCTGCCGCTGGTGAAATACGTCGCGCCCCAGGTCTGGGCATACCGACCCGGGCGGGCGAGGGCGCTGGCCAAGGCGGTGGATTTCCTTCTGTCGATCCAGCCGATGGACAAGCCGTTCTTCGACCGTGCAGGCTTGGAAAGCGTTTTCGTCGGCAACTCGGCCTTGGCCAAGGATTTCAGCAAGGCCGATCCGGCTCGGCTGCGCGCCGCCATCGGCGTTACGGCGGACGAGCCGATCCTTCTCGTCTTGCCAGGCAGCCGGCCTTCCGAGATCGAGCGCGTGATGCCGGTCTTCGAGGATGCTGTCCGCTGGCTGAAGGAGACTCGTTCAAACCTCGCCGTGGTTGTGCCGGCCGCTTCCACCGTCGCCGAGGCCGTGAAGGCGCGCGTGGCGGGCTGGCCCTTCCGCGCCCACGTCATCGAGGACGAGGCGCTCAAGGACGACGCCATGGTCGCCGGAACGGTCGCCCTGGCTTGCAGCGGCACCGTGACGACCGAACTTGCCCTCGCGGGCTGCCCGATGGTCGTGGGCTATCGCACGGGAGCCATCACCTATGGCCTGCTGAAGCTGCTGTTCAAACCGGGCTGGGTGACCCTGCTGAACATCGCGGCGGACAAAGCCGTTGCGCCTGAATATCTTCAGGATGCGATGACGGGTGGGGGGCTGGCGCGGGCGACAGCTGCCCGACTCGACAATCCCGATCTCCGCGCCGCGCAGATCGCGGAGCAGAGCGCCGCGCTCGACCGGATGGGACGTGGAATGCCCGACCCGTCGGAAGCCGCCGCCGAGGCCTTGATCGCCTTTCTGGGCAGAGCGCGGTCGGCGTCTGAAGCGGCTTAAGGTCCGCTTCATCGACGCAAACTAGGATAATTCTGTTCTTCGCGGCCCGCGCGGCTGGAGACCAGCTTTGGCGATCGATCCGACAGCCCCAGTAACGCCGATCACGCCGGTCCCGGCATCGGGCGGCCGGCCCGAGCCCGCGACGGCCCTGGCGGCGCTCGCCCGGGCGGCTGTAGCGGCGAACATATCCACGCTTGGTCAGATCGCGGCGGGTGCGCACCTTGATTCCGACGGTGGCGATGTGGTCACCGGCGCTGCGGCGGCCACCACCGACGCAAATGCCGCCCTCAACGGCAGTAAAGCCGCCGCTCCAGCTCACGTTCCGCCTGTATTCTCGGTCAGCGACCGACTTGTCGCCGCCGCGCGGTCGGCGGCCGCTCACGCGGCGCCCGTTCAGTCCGGGTTGGCGGCGACCATGGCCGACATCGAGGCTGCAATCGTCAGGCCGGAAACACCTGGGCCCGTGCGTCAGGCTGCCAGGGCCGTGCTCGAAAGCGCCATCCCGACCCAGCGGCCTGTCACGGCGGCGGTCATGCGCTCGGCTGTCCAGGGCTCCGGGGTTTTTCTGGAAGCCCATCTGGCGCGCGCCGCGACGACAGAAGGCGCGGCGATCCCCACGGCATCCATTCCATCGTCGCCCAACGACATGAAGGCCGCGCTCCTGGTATTTCGCGCTGTTGTCTCCACATGGTTGGCCAAGATGCCTGTGGCTGAACCGGCGCCGCAACAGGCCACAGTCGCCCCGCAAATCGGGCCTCCGCGACAGGACCCCGCCAGCCGTGCGACCTACACGCAGAGCGCTGCGGGCTTTCAGGCGCCTGACCAGGTCGATGGCGACGTCGATGCGGTGCGCCGTGATGCAGTGGGATCAAATGCCGAGCCAGGGCGATCGGCGGCGCCTGGCGGGGCTCGGGCGCCGAATCCTGGAATGCCCGTCCAGCAATCGATCTCGGGGGCGTCGGCGTCGGCTTCGGCGCAGGCGCCTCCTGTCACGGACAGTCCTGGGTCTCCGCCTGCGCCGGCCGTACAGCAGAACGCCATGGCGACGCCCGCACCGGCCGCAGCGCACCGCGCTGCAGCCGCCCTGCAGCCTCAGCCTTTTCTGATGGTCGGGATGATTGAGGACGAGGTCGCAGAGTCTCTGCCGCTGGCCGATAAGGAGGGGGACGAGGTCGGGCGGGATCTTCGGCCAGGCCTCCCACTTGCCCATGCGCGTGGGCCTTCCCGGCCGCCTCCGCCCTATGCTGGCGGCCCGACATCGGCGCAGGCAGCCGTCCCATCAGATCTTCCGGAAGGCTTGGCCCCGGCCGATCTGGCGCGACGGTTGTTGAAGGGCGCAGATGGCGCCATCGCGCGCCAGGAGCTCCTGCAGATCGCCTCGCTGCCAGAACCACGCGGCGAGGCTGAGCGGCCAACCGAGACCAAGGGCTCGCGCTGGGTGTTCGATCTGCCGTTCCAGACCCCTCAGGGTGTTGCTGTCGCGCAGTTTGAGGTCAGTCGCGATGGGGGCGGCGGGGGCTCAGATTCCGGGCGCGAGGTCGAACGGACCTGGCGCGCCCGCTTCTCGCTGGACGTTGAGCCCCTGGGGCCGGTCCATGTGCAGATCGCGCTCACCGGCGCCTGTACGCGCGTGGGCCTGTGGGCGGAGCGCCCGGATGCTATGGCGCGTCTTCAGGCCGGGGAGGCGGCGTTGAGCGCGGCCCTTCGCGAGGCCGAGCTGTCGCCGGAGGTCGCGTTCCACGCGGGCTCGCCTGCCGTGGCTGCAATGGCGCCAGGTCAGTTCGTGGATCAGGCGTCATGACGGGACTGATCGGCGGCGTCAGGGGGCGCGGCAAGATCGCCGTCGCCTTGTTCTACGAAGGCGTCGATGCACCCAGGGTCGTGGCGTCTGGTCAGGGCTGGCTTGGCGAGAAGATCGTCGAGACGGCGCGCGAACATGGCGTGCCCATCGAGGAGAACCCCGCCTTGGCCCAGGCCCTGTCGATCATCGAGATCGACGAGGAAATTCCCGAGGCTCTTTACCGAGCGATCGCCGAGATTCTCAGCTTTCTGCTCAAGCCGTAGCGGGCAAAGAAAAAGCCCCGCCTTGCGACGGGGCTCTTCCAATTGGGTTCGGATCGAGGGCCTAACCGCGATTTTCGAACGGCGCGTAGTCGCGCTGTGTCGCGCCCGTATAGAGCTGGCGCGGACGGCCGATCTTGCGCGAGGGGTCCTCGAACATTTCCTTCCACTGGCTGATCCAGCCGACGGTGCGGGCCAGGGCGAACAGCACGGTGAACATGTTGGTCGGGAAGCCCATCGCGCGCAGGGTGATGCCCGAATAAAAGTCGATGTTCGGATAGAGCTTGCGGTCGATGAAATAGGGATCGCTGAGCGCGACCTTCTCCAGCTCCATCGCCACTTCCAACAGGGGATCGTTGATGCCCAACTGCTCGAGGACCTCGTAGCAGGTCTTCTGCATGACCTTGGCGCGCGGGTCGAAGTTCTTGTACACGCGGTGGCCAAAGCCCATCAGCTTGTACTTCTTGTCCTTCACGCCCTGCACATAGGCGGGGATGTTCTCGACCGTGCCGATTTCCTCGAGCATCTCCAGGGCTTCCTGGTTGGCGCCGCCATGCGACGGGCCCCACAGGCAGGCGATGCCTGCGGCGATGCAGGCGAACGGGTGAGCGCCCGACGAACCGGCCAGGCGAACGGTCGAGGTCGAGGCATTCTGCTCGTGGTCGGCGTGCAGGATGAAGATGCGGTCCATGGCGCGCGTCAGGACGGGATTGGGAACCCAGTCCTCGGCCGGCACCGAGAAGCACATGCGCAGGAAGTTTTCCGAGTAGCTCAGTTCGTTGCGCGGTGTCACGAACGGCCGACCGACGCTGTACTGGAAGGCGCGCGCGGCGATGGTCGGCATCTTGGCGATCAGGCGATGGGCGCTGATCTCGCGTTGCTTGGGATCGTCGACATTCAGGCTGTCGGCATAGAAGGCCGACAGGGCGCCGACGGCGCCCGTCATGATCGCCATCGGGTGAGCATCGCGACGGAAGCCCTGGAAGAAGCTGTCGAACTGGGCGTGCAACATCGTGTGGTAGGTGATGTTGTGCTCGAACTTGGCGAATTCCTCAGCCGTCGGCAGTTCGCCGTTCAGCAGCAGATGGCAAACTTCCAGGAACGAGGACTTCTCGGCCAACTGGTCGATCGGATAGCCGCGGTGCAGCAAAATACCGGCGTCGCCGTCGATATAGGTGATCTTGCTTTCGCAGGATGCGGTCGAGGTGAAGCCAGGATCGAACGTGAAGAGGTCGCTGTCGCCGTAGAATTTCCGGACATCGACGACGTCCGGACCGGTGCTGCCCTTGAGGATCGGCAGATCGTAGCTCTTGTCGCCGATCGTCAGTGTGGCTTTATCGGTCATGCGGGAAACCCCTTCATCGATGGAACGAGCAGTCCAAGTTTCATTTCGCGAGTGCGTTATAGGCGCCTCATGCGCGCACAGCTAGCGCGTCGTCAAGACGGCCGAGGCTCTCCTCCCGACCTAACGCAGTCATGATCTTATTCAGGTCGGGCGCCTGGGCGCCGCCGGTCAAGACGCCACGCAGTGGCGGGCCGAACTTGCCAAAGCCGACACCCTCGGATTCCGCGAAGGATTTCAACAGGGTTCCGAGTTCGTCGACGCTCCAAACTGGCGTCTGAGCCAAGCGGTCACGCAGACGCGTCAGACGATCGATCGTCTCCTCGTTCAATTGCTTGAGGGTCTTCTCCTCAAGCTCCAGCCGACGGACTTTCAGCGCAAATGCGCAGTGCTCGGCCAACTCCAGGATCGTCTTGGCCCCTTCCTTGACCTGCGGCACGACCGCCAGCAGACGAGCTGCGGCGTCCGAGGGCAGACTGGCGCCCTGGGCCACCAGCGCCTTCAGGACCAGGCCGGCCAGGCGAGAATCGTCGGCCACGCGGAGGTGCTGGCTGTTGATGTGGTTGAGCTTGGCCCAGTCGAGGCGAGCGGGGGCCTTGACCACGTCCTTGACGTCGAACCAGTCGATGGCCTGATCGTCGTTGAAGACCTCGTCGTCGCCGTGACCCCAGCCCAGACGCGCCAGATAGTTGCGCAGGCCCTCGGGGATATAGCCCATGTCCGCGAACTCGCCGACCGCTTGGGCGCCGTGACGCTTCGACAGCTTGGCGCCGTCGGGGCCGTGGATCAGGGGGATATGGGCGAAGGCCGGCAGTTCCCAGTCCATCGCCTGATAGATCAGGGTCTGGCGGGCGGCGTTGTTCAGATGGTCGTCGCCCCGGATCACGTGGGTGACGCCCATGTCGTGGTCGTCGACCACCACGGCGAGGTTATAGGTCGGCGCGCCGTCAGCTCGCAGCAGCACAAGATCGTCGAGGTCGGTGTTCTTGAAGGTCACGGGCCCCTTCACGAGGTCGTCGACCAGGGTCTCGCCGTCGGCCGGCCCCTTGAAGCGGATCACGTGCGGCGCCGACGGATCGGCGGGCGGAGGCGCGTCGCGCCAGGGCGAGCGGATCGCATGGCCTTCGGCGCGGGCTTTCTCGCGCGCGACTTCCAGTTCCTCGACCGTCATCCAGCAGCGATAGGCGCGGCCGCGCTCCAGCAATTGCTTGACTACCTCAGCGTGGCGCGGCGCGCGGGTGTGCTGAAACACCGGTTCTTCGTCCGATGTCAGGCCCAGCCAGTCCAGCCCCTCGAAGATCGCCGCGACGGCGGCTTCGGTCGAGCGCTCGCGATCGGTGTCCTCGACGCGAAGAAGGAACTTCCCACCCGTATGGCGTGCATATAACCAGTTGAACAGCGCTGTGCGTGCGCCGCCGATATGCAGAAAGCCGGTAGGCGATGGGGCGAAGCGCGTGACCACGGCGCGGTCGGTGGAGGAGGGGTTCGACATCGAACTCAATGCTGAAAGGCAGGACGCCGCCGAGACGGCCGGGATCGCGCGCCGAGGCGCGGCTTGGGCGGCGCGTCTTAGCACGGCGGTTCGCGCATGGCCTAGTCCGGCGACGATGTTCCGCGCCCTGCGCGACGAGACGAGCGCGAATCTGGATCGCTGGGTTCTGTGGAGTCCGGTCTGGTTCGGGTTGGGCGCGGCCGCATATCTTGAGGCTCCGGTCGAGCTTCCGCTACCGGTCCTCGGGCTCCTCACCGGAACCGGGGTGGCGCTCTGGTGGCTGTCGCGTTCCTCGCCACGAATCCTGACCATTCTGGCCGCTTTGTTCGCCTTCACGATGGCCGGCGGGCTGGCGGCGAAGATCCGCAGTGATCAAGTCAGCGCGCCGGTGATCGACGGCGAGCGTGCGCCCCGCCGGCTGGAAGGTTTCGTGGTCGATGTCGTCAGTCCGGGCGCGGGCGGACCTCGATTGCTCATCGCGCCTGTCGCCGTCAGTGGCCTTGCGCCGAACAAGACACCAATACGGGTCCGGGTCACCATCGACTCCATCGATCTGGTCGAGCCGGGCGACGCGGTGCGGATGCGGGCGATTCTCGGGCCACCGCCGCCTCCGGCTGCGCCAGGCTCCTACGACTTCGCGCGGGACGCCTGGTTCAACGCCATCGGAGGCGTTGGATTTTCACTGGGCGACATCGATAGGACTCAGCTGGATCCGCCGCCCTGGCGACTGCGGGCAACGATGGCGGTCAACGCCTTTCGCTGGCGGCTGGCCGAGCGGATCGTCTCCCACATGGGTCCGGAAAGCGGCGGCATCGGCGCGGCCATGGTCACCGGCCACGAGGCCTGGGTCACGCCCGAGCAGACCGAAGCCATGCGCGCCTCGGGCCTGGCGCATATCCTCTCGATTTCGGGCCTGCACATGGCCATCGTCGGCGGCTTCGTCTTCGGCCTGACCCGGCTTGTGATCGCGGCGTGGCCGTGGCTGGCTTTGCGCGCCCCCGGCAAGAAGATCGCGGCCGTTGCGGGTCTTGTCGCCGTAGCCCTCTATCTCGTGATCTCCGGCGCGCCGCCACCGGCCGAGCGCGCGGCCATCACCGCCGGCGTAGCCTTCGCGGCCATACTGTTCGACCGCCAGGCCGTGACACTCCACGGCCTGGCCTTGGCGGCGCTGATTATCCTGGCGCGGCAGCCAGAGGCGGCTGGCGCGCCAGGGTTCCAGATGTCGTTCGCGGCGACTGCGGCCTTGATCGCCTTGGCCGAAGCCTGGCCGAGGCCGATGCGCGAGATCTCGGTGCCCTGGCCGATCCGAGCGATCCAAGCCGTCGGAGCCTGGCTTGCGGTCAGTGTAGGCGCGAGCTTTGTCGCAGGCTTGGCCACCGGCCCTTTCGCCATGCAGCACTTCAACCGCGTGGCGATCTGGGGCTTGCCGGCCAATCTGATCGTGGCTCCCCTGTCGTCCTTTGTGATCATGCCATTCCTGGCCATCGGTACGGCTCTTGAAAGCGTGGGCTGGGGCGAGCCCTTCCTTCTGATCGCCGGATGGGGCGTCGAGGCCATGGTCTCTGTCGCCCGGAAGTTCGAGGCGCTTGGTGGGCAAGCCGTGATCGCCAGCGCGCCGCCTTTTACCCTCGTGGTTGCCTTCATTGGCCTGATGATCCTGTGCCTCTGGAGCGGACGTCTACGCTGGCTTGGCGCCCCGTTGGCCCTGGCTGTCGCTCTTTGGCCTCGGCCGACCGCGCCGGACGTCTGGATCGCCGCTGACGGCGCGACGGCTGCTGTTCGGCGCGGCGGTGAAGCGATCCTCCTGCGACCAGACAACCGGCGCTTCGGCGCCGAGCTCTGGGCGCGGCGGCGCGGCCTGGTGATTGGCGAGACGCGGGGGTTTGCCTGTTCGGGCTATGCCTGTCGGCCAGATGACGCCGCCCCGGTCGCCATCGCCCTCTCGTGGAGCCGCAAGGATGTTCCGGCGCAGACGCTCGGCGAGCTCTGCACGAGCGCTGAAATCATCGTCCTGCGGGGAGGTTTCGCGGGCGCGACCCCATCCAGCTGCGCGAATCGCACAGTCCTCAGCGCTCAGGACTTCGCCCTTGGCGGCGCGGCGGAACTCTATCGACGCGATACCGGATGGTGGGTTGTATGGGCGCAGCCGCTGCGAGGGCGGCGACCATGGTCGGCCTCGCGCTGACAGCTACTGTCACTCGCTGTCACGACCAGCCGGTATGTCTGGCGAAATTCGGAGGATTCCATGTCGTCGATCGATCTCGCCACCCGCCGCGCGGCCTTCCGCGCCCGGCATGACGACGGCTGTTTCACCCTGCCCAATCCGTGGGACGCAGGGAGCGCCAAGCGCCTGCAGAAGCTGGGCTACAAGGCGCTGGCCTCGACCAGCGCCGGTCCGGCATGGGCGCTGGGTCAGGAAGATGGCGGGCTAGAGCCCTTTCCGACCTGATGGCTTCATCAGGGTCGGGCGAAAAGGGCTCTAAATCAAAAGTTTAGAGCATTTTTCGATCCGATAACCGTTTCACACTTATCGGAAAATGCTCTAACGCGCGATCAGGTCCTGGACCACCTGCGTATGCTCTGCGCGGCCACCGATCTCCCAGTGAACGCAGATTTCGAGGCGGGTTTTGCTGATGATCCCGGAGGCGTCGCGGAGAGCGTGCGACTTGCCATTGAGACGGGCGTCGCTGGCCTGTCCATTGAGGATCGCATCGGCCGTGATCTCTATGAACCTTCAGTCGCGGTCGAGCGGATCAAGGCTGCGCGAGCCGCCATCGACGCCAGCGGCGAGGATGTGATCCTGGTCGGGCGAACTGAAGGCTTCCTGATCGGGCGCGAGGATCTGTCGCCGACCATCGACCGTCTGGTGGCCTATGCCGAGGCCGGCGCCGACTGTTTGTACGCGCCCGGCGTGATCGACCTCGCTTCTGTCGCGGAGATCGTCAAGGCCGTCGCTCCCAGGCCTGTGAACGTCCTGATGGCCTGGCCCGGCCAATCGGTCGCGCCGCTGGCGGATGTCGGCGTGCGTCGGGTCAGTGTCGGCGCGGCCTTGGCGGGCGCCGCCTGGGCTGGATTCGACGCGGCGGCCCGTATGCTGGCCGAAGAGGGAAAGTTGCCCTAGGCGCCGATCGCCTGATCGATGGCTTCGGCGATCCGTTCAGGTGATTCCGCCCCGACGACCGCGACCTTGCCGCCAAAGATCACATAGGGCACCCCGGTCACGCCGCCTTGCACCGCCATGGAATGCTCGCGAGCCACCGACTCCTTGTCGGCGCCCTCTGATAGCAACTGCAGCACCACCAGCCGCTCCATGCCAGCGGTTTCGGCGATATCGGCCAAGACCATGGGATCGCCGATGTCGCGGCCATGCGTGAAATAGGCCGCAAACAGCGCCTCGACCACGAGATCCTGAACGCCAGCCGTGAGCGCCCAACGGATCAGTCGATGCGCGGCGTTGGTGTTGGGAGACTTGTCGATGGCTGCAAAGTCGAAGGTGATCCCATCGTCGGCGCCGCCAGAGACCAAGGCCTCGTGAACGACCTTCAGGCGCTCCGGGTCCTTGAACTTGGCCGCCATGTAAGCCTTGCGATCCACGCCTTCCTCGGGAAGCGTCGGGTCCAGCTGATAGGGCCTCCAGATCAGCTTGGCCTCGATATCCGGACGCAGGGCCACGGCCGCCTTCACGCGTCGCCAGCCCAGATAGCACCAAGGGCAGACCACATCGGCGACCACGTCCACGATCATGGGCTGGCTCATCGCGCTTCTCAGCTGGCTTCGCGTTGCAGCGCCCGGGCGGCGGCGCGTTCCAGGGCCTTGACCGCGCCTTCGCCGCCCTCGATCTGAGCGACGCCGATGTCGAACTCGCAGACGAACGGCGGGCGGTCCTCGCCGGCGTCGAAGGCGGTGCAGCCTATGACGGCCGCGATGCGCTCGGCAGCGGCGCGGGCGGCGTTCTGGTTGGTCGCCGGCAGGGCCAAAGCGAAGACCTCGGGCGCCAGGCGGGCGGCGGTGTCTTCGACACGGACCAAGCGCCCGACCATCGAGCCGATCTGCGGAATGGCGCGATCCAGCCAGCCGTTCTGCCGGGCCCAGACGGCCTCGGGCTTGTCGGCGACCCGCAGGACGCAGATCGACAGCGGACGCGATCGCTCGCGGGCTGCGGCCGTCAGGCGCGCCAGGTGGGCGGCGAACAGGTCGCGGGTGAAGAGGCCCGTGGCGGCGTCCATCAGACCCGAGCTGCGCGCCTTCTCCAGCGCGCCCCGGATCGACTCGCCCCGCCGATAGTTGCGGGCCAGCTCCATCACGCGGCGTGCGGTCTCGACCTCGGCCGTCTCAGGGGATGCGACGTCGGAAACGCCCCGATGGAAGGCCTCCGACATGGTCACATAGCTCTCGGCCTTCAGATAGAGCATGGCCGGGATGTGGAAGAGACGCGTGTTGCGGCGCATGCCGGCCGCGATCGACAGGGCTTCCTGCTGATTGTCTCCGGCCCAAAGCACCACGGAGTCGAAGGCCCGCTCGTGCAGGTAGTCGAAGGCGGTATAGGCGGTGAAGGCGCCAACCACCTCGGCGCCGCTGCGCTTGAGGGCGTTGGACAGGGCCAGGAACTGCGGGGCCGGTTCGCCGACCGCCAGGATGCGGAACGGAGAGGGTTGCGGCTCGGGCAGGTCCATCCGGCGGCCGCGCTCGCCGAAGGTTTCGAGCCGCAGCTCGAACTCTTCCTCGGCAATGGCTGTGCGAACCAGCGATTCCAGCCGCAAAGCCGCCTGTGACGGATGCAGGGGGGGCGAGAGGGTGAGGTCGAAGGCCTGGCTCTGCTGTCCGCCGTCGAGTTCGCCGATGGCGATCACGGGCAGTCGGCGCGGCGCGACGGCCGCCTTCAGGCGCCGGGCCAGCGATCGGGTGTCCGGGCCAGCGCTGGCCAGATCGACGATCACGGCCTCGATGGGCAGGTCGCCGAGCGCGGCGAGGGCGGCATAAGGCCCCCGCGCGGTGATCGTACGCCAGCCGAGCCGATCCAGCCCCTCGGCCAGGGGGCCTGCGCGCAAATCGTCGCGCGCCACGATTAGGATTCGGGCGTCTACCGCCACACTTACCTCCGACCCGAAACCCGTCGAACCTAGATCGACATCGACCATCCAGATTCGACGCTGCAACATAGCAGAGGCTCTAGCCGGAGATAGGGATGGAACGCCGCAGGGACGAGACAGTCGTGACATGCCGCCGATTGGGTCGAGCACGGGGATAGACGCGCTTCCATCATCCGCGTTCGCGAGACAAACCTGTTCGAGATCAATGGCTTGAAATTAAATGGAGCGCGCCAATCCTCAGCGTTCAAACCTCCCGCATAATCATAGCTGTCCCCGTCGCAGGGGGAGGGCGCCTGGTACCGGCCTGATGCGGCGACGGGTGATGAAGCTGAGCGGGGCCACGCGGTCACGCGGCGGGGACGATGGTGGTCTGTTCGTTGGATTGATCCGGGACCACCGGACCACTCGCAGGTGAGACAGCGCGGAATAAAGGAGGGCGGGGGTCAGAAGCCGCCTATCGCACATCGTCGGCGTCGAGACGGATAGCCGATCGACGAGATGCGCGCCCGTCCGGGGGTTAATTGGGAATCAGAGCTGAAACTCACGCTCGTGTGCCCCGATCCTCACGGTCAAGAACAGCTTGGCGAAGCGGACAGGTCGAACCGAAACGCAAAAAACACATCACGGTCATCCGGGTTCGCCCCGGCCGCTTCGCGCCTCCCCGACCAGCTCAGCGGCCAATGCCGCGTGAGGCCGAAGCCTCATGTCTTCTTACCTTCCCCATCAAAGGAAAAGTGGGTTTCCTGTAACCCCTTGCATGACCGAACGTCAGCGCCGGTCTAACCCATTCGAACGACCGCATTGAAAGGTCGATATGGAGGACGCCATGGGCCAGGGGCCGCTTTCAGGATTGAAGATCGTGGAGTTCGCCGGGATCGGCCCGGGTCCGTTTTGCGGCATGCTGCTGTCCGACCTCGGCGCTGATGTCGTGCGGATCGACCGCAAGGGAGCGGGGCGAGGTTCTCCGGCGGATGTCACCGCACGCGGACGCAGGTCGGTAGCGCTGGACCTGAAAAATCCTGCTTCCATCGAGACTTGTCTGAAACTCCTGGAAAGCGCCGACGGCCTGATCGAGGGCTTCCGTCCCGGGGTCATGGAGCGGCTTGGCCTGGGTCCGGACGTCGCCTTGGCCCGCAATCCAAAGCTCGTCTATGGCCGGATGACGGGCTGGGGGCAGTTTGGCCCCTACGCCAAGGCCGCCGGCCACGACATGAACTACATCGCCATCACCGGCGCGCTGGACGCCATCGGCACGACGGACAAGCCCGTGCCGCCCCTGAACCTGGTCGGCGATTTTGGTGGCGGGGCGCTCTATCTGGCCTTCGGCCTGTTGGCTGGCGTGATCCACGCCCGCGCCACCGGGCAGGGGCAGGTCATCGATTGCGCCATGAGCGACGGCGCAGCCTCGCTGATGGCGATGTTCTATGGCTTCAAGGCCGGCGGCATGTGGAGCGAGGGGCGGCGGTCCAACCTGCTCGACGGCGGCGCCCACTTCTACGACACCTATCAATGCAGCGACGGCGGCTGGATCTCCATCGGATCGATCGAGCCGCAGTTTTATCTGCTGCTGCTGGAAAAGACCGGCATCACCGATCCGCAGTTCCAGCACCAGATGAGCCGCGAGGAATGGCCCGAGCTTCGCGACAAGCTCGCCGCCGTGATCGCCACCAAGACCCGCGATGAATGGTGCGACCTGATGGGCGGCACTGACGTCTGTTTTGCGCCGGTCCTGTCGATGGAAGAGGCTCCCAAGCACGCACACAACGCCGCGCGGGAAACCTTCGTCGAGGTCTCGGGTGTCATGCAGCCCGCGCCTGCACCGCGCTTCTCGGCGACGCCCGGCAAGATTCAGGGGCCTCCGCCCAAGGTTGGCGGCGACAATGACACGGCACTGGCCGACTGGGGTTTCTCGGCCGAGGCTATTGCGCATCTGAAGTCCAGCGGAGCGCTCTGAAAGCTGTCGCTCAGCCTATCGCCGCCGTTCAGCGTGGGTTCAGCCGCCGGGCACTAGATTGATTGCATACCGGGCGTCGCGCCATCCGTCCCTCGATGTGGCGTTCGGTTTCAGGCTTTGTCCTGCGGAGACGCGTCGCCTTCCCTGAGGCGGCGCGTCTTTGTCGTTTTGCTTGGGGGTCGTCTCGGCCCGGGGTTGCGCCCGGCGCCCGGCGCGGGCAGGTTCCGGCCGATGCAAGACCCCCAACCCATCCGCTGGCGCGACCTAGATCTGGATCCGATCCACTGGGCGCGAGAGGTCCTGCGCGTCCTGGGCCTGGCTCTGTCGCGGCTCTGGGGGCGCGACGTCATGCTCTATGTCGGCGGCGTGTCGTTCTTCGCTCTGCTGGCGGTCTTTCCGGGTCTGGCGATTCTCATCGGCCTCTACAGCCTGCTGCTGACGTCCGAGCAGGCTGCGGCGCAAGCCAAGAACCTCGCTGATCTGATGCCGTCAGGCGCACGAGCGATGTTTGAAAGCGAGCTTACCCGCCTGGCCCACGCGCCGGAGCAGGCCGTGTCGGCCCAAAGCGCGGTCGTTCTGGTAATCGGCGCCTACGCGGCCCATCGGGGGTTCAAGGCGCTTCTGGCTGGCCTGTCCTTCATCCACAACGAAGAAGATCAGCGCGGCTTTGTCGGTTTCAACCTGATGGCTCTGTTTGTCCTGATCGCGGCCTTCGCGCTGCTATTTGTGATGTCGGGCGTCTTCCTGACCTTCCGACTGCTCGGCAGCGCCCTGCATCTGCGCCCGCTGGAAGGCGTCTCATGGATCCAGAGCGAGTGGACATGGGCCAGCCTGGGCGTGGTGATCGGCATGACGCTAATCTATCGCTACGCCATGTCCCGCGCGCCGGTCGGGTGGCGAGCTTCGATAGCCGGCGGCCTCGCCGCAGCTGTGCTCTGCCTGTTTATGTCCTCGGCCAGCGCCTTCTATGTCGAGAAGGTTGCGCAGTTGGGCGCCACCTACGGCTCGATCTCGGCAGTGATCATCTTCCTGATCTGGCTGTCGTGGAGCGTAAACGCGATCTTTCTTGGCGGGGCCCTGGCCACGGAAGTGGAGATCGCCCTGGACGAACGTCCCCGCGTGCTCGTCGAGGGCCGGCGCGGGGTGACGCTCAAGACGCCTTCAACACCAAAAAGCTGATCGCTCCGGCGTCTTCGTCGGTGATCGAGATCACCGCAGCGCCGGCGCTGACGGCGAAGTGCGGCACGTCAATGCGCGCCATCGGATCATCGGCGATCAATCGCACCTGACCGCCTGCCGGCGCGGTTTCCAGGGCCCGTCTCAGGCGGAGTGTCGGCACCGGGCAACGATGGCCCCGGGCATCGACCAGGATCGGCTCATTCATCGCCGAAGACCTTCTCCGCCTCGGCGGCGCTCAGTATCCGGTGCTGTCCGGGCTCCAGGTCTTCAGGCAGAACCAGGCCGCCGACGCTCTCACGATGAAGTTCGACCACGTGGTTGCCGGCGGCCGCAAACATCCGCCGCACCTGATGATAGCGCCCCTCGGTGATGGTCAGGCGGGCGTGGTGCGGGTCGATCACGGCCAGTTCGGCCGGCAGCAACGGCTTTTCTTCGCCTTCGAGCATCAGTTCGCCGGACGAGAACAGCGAGCCTTCGGAACCCTTTAGCGGGCGATCCAAGGTCGCCAGATAGGTCTTGGGCACATGGCGCCTGGGCGAGATCACCCGGTGCAGATAGTCCCCGTCGTCGGTGATCAGGATCAGGCCCGAGGTGTCCTTGTCCAGCCGCCCCACAGTCGAGAGACCCGGATCGCGGATCTGCCAGCGCTTGGGCAGCAGGCCGTAGATCCGCTCGCCGTCTTCCTTGTGCGAGCACACCACGCCGAGCGGCTTGTGCATGATCAGCACCAGCGGGGCAGGCGGATCGACAGGGCGGTCCCTGATCATCATGCGCTGGGGAAGATCGGCGGTTACAGCGACCTTGGTCCCGACGTCTTTCAGAATATTGCCGTCCAGCACCACCTTGCCGCCGGAGATCAACGCCTGGACATCCTTGCGACTACCGTAGCCCAGATTGGCCAACAGCCGGTCAAGGCGGGCCATCAGGGCCTTGGTCACTTGCGGGCCTCGTAGACCTTGTAGCCATTGGTCTCGCCGGCGAGACGCACCTTGGCGAAGTGTTCGTTCAGGATCGCCTCGTAGGGCAGGTGGCGATTGGCGACAATCCACAGGTCACCGCCCTTGCGCAGGCTGGCGGCGGCCGTCTTGATGAAGGCCTGACCCAGAGACCGATCCTCGCCGCCGGTCTCGTGGAACGGCGGATTGGTGGCGACGAAGTCGAGCTTTTCCAGCGACGCGGCGGCCTGGCGAACATCGTCCCAGACGAATTCAGCGCGGGAATCTTCGATATTGCGGCAGGCTGCGTCGATGGCGCGTCGATCCAGGTCGACCAGGGTCAGCTTGGTCACTTTCGGCGACGCCAGAACGCTGCGCGCCAGCCAGCCGATGCCGCATCCGAAGTCTGCGCCGACGCCGGACAGCGGTGGCAGGGTGTTCAGCAGCAAGGCCGTGCCCGGGTCCAGGCGATCCCAGCTGAAGACGCCGGGTTGAGTCCACAGGTCATCGGACGCCCGTCGAGGCGCGCCGGCTTCGATTGCCTCGCTTAGCCCTGCCGGTTCCACAGGACGAAGAGCGACGCAGATACGGTTGTGTTTCTTAGAGCTTTCGCCAACGACGCAACCGAAGGCCTCCAGCTCCTTTTTCAGGCGCAACCCACCGCGATCCTTTGGACCAAACGCCGTCAGACGACCTTCGACAGCCAGTGCCCGTAGCGCATGTGCAAGGACGAAGCGTCGCTCGACGACGCCGGCCGGGGCGCGAATCGTAATGGCGTCCAGGGATTGGTCCGGGATCGCAGCCAGATCCGTCGCGCCGATCACCATAGGAGAGACCTGAATCGCGTCGGCGGCGACCGGAGCCAGATCGTGATCGGCCAGGCCGTAGAACGCGGTGCGAGCTGTAGACATCGGAATCCTGGACTTCCGCCGCGCCAGATTCTGCGAGTCCAGCGCGGCGGGGAAGGGGTGGCGGACAGAGTGGGATTCGAACCCACGGTAGACTTTCACCTACGGCGGTTTTCAAGACCGCTGCCTTAAACCACTCGGCCATCTGTCCGGAGCGAGCGGCTATAACAGCGCGCTGTCACCTTAACCAGACTTCAAAACAACTGATGCATCATCTACGCTCGGAAGGGCTCGCCCGCGTCGGAAAGACGTCAGCATGGTTGTGGAACAGCATCTCTGGCGCGGCCTGCGCCTTGCAAGCCTCGTGGCCCTTGTCGCCGCGAGTCTCGTCGCCTGCGCGACCCCAAAGCCGCGCCTCGACACGCGTATCGACAACAAGCGTCACGTCGCATCCTCGCCACGCGGCCCCATGGTGTCACCGTCTGGAAAACCTTTGAGAGGAACGGAAAAGCCATATCAGATCAGAGGCATCTGGTATTATCCTCAAGCCGATCCCGACTACGACATCAAAGGTGTTGGCTCTTGGTATGGCGAGCAATTCCACAACCGCAGTACGGCCAACGGCGAGATCTTCGACATGGACGCCCTGTCGGCGGCCCACAAGACCTTGCCCTTACCTAGCCTTGTCGAGGTGACCAACCTCGACAACGGCCGCAAGATGGTGGTGCGTGTTAATGATCGGGGACCGTTCGTGGGCGACCGGGTGATCGACCTCTCGCGCGCGGCGGCCGACAAGCTGGGCTATCGCCGTCAGGGTGTCGCGCGCGTTCGGGTTCGCTACATCGGTCCCGCGCCAAAGACCGCATTCGACACCCGACGGTATGCGCAGGCGCCGCAGCCGCAACCGCCGCGCCGGGATCCTCCGCTTGATGCCGGCCCAATGGCTTGGCCAGACGAGCCCCCGCCGGTGCGCGTGCAAGTGATCCCGAGCCGTCAAGCTGGTTTCAAAGTTCAGGCGGGATCGTTCTCGAGCCGGGAAAATGCCGAACGGGCGGTCGCTCAGTTGCAAAGCGCCGGGCTGGCCGTGATCGAGCCCATGGCGCGCGCCAGCGGCACCCTTTACCGCGTCACCGTTTCGGCCGGCGAGGATGAAGGTCAGGCTTGGTCGCTGCGTGATCGCGTCGTGGCGCTGGGCTATTCCGGGGCGACTGTTCTGCGTCCCTGATCGCGCGTCGCGAGGCCACTGGACAAGCGTCGCGATCCGGTCGAATTGAGGCCGGTGACACGCGGTTCATTCATCAGTTTCGAGGGCGGGGAGGGGGCTGGAAAGTCCACCCAGATCCGTCGCCTGGCCGATCGCCTGACGGCGGCCGGCTTTGACGTCGTGCTGACCCGCGAACCGGGCGGAAGCCCTGGCGCCGAGACGATCCGCGACCTGCTGGTCAATGGCGACGCGGACCGCTGGTCGGCGGTCACCGAGACCCTCCTGATGTATGCTGCACGGCGCGACCATCTGGAGCGCGTCATCCGTCCCGCCCTGGCTCGCGGTGCGATGGTGCTGTGCGACCGGTTCGCCGACTCCACCCGCGCCTATCAGGGCGCTGGTGGCGATGCGCCGGCCTCCCTGATCGCAGCGCTTGAGGATCATGTCCTGGCAGGTTCGATCCCGGACCTAACACTGATCTTCGATATTCCTGCCCTGATCGGCCTCGACCGCGCGGCGTCTCGGGGCGGTGCGGCGCGCTTTGAATCTAAGGGCCTGGAGTTCCATGAGCGCCTGCGCGCCGGTTTCCTCGCCATCGCCCAACGCGAACCCGAGCGCTGCGCCGTGATCGACGCCAACGCCACGCCGGACGCGGTGTTTGAGACGGTTTGGGCCGCCGTCTCGACCCGGCTCGACCTCTGAATGGACGCGCCTCCTCATCCTCGTGATGTCTATGGCCTGGAGGGGCTCGGCGATGCCGAAGCCTCCTTCCTCGACGCCCTGGCGCGAGGTCGCCTTCACCACGCTTGGTTGCTGGTCGGCCCGGAAGGCGTGGGCAAGGCGACACTGGCCTATCGCATGGCCCGCCGCCTGCTGGGCGCGCGACCCGATCCCGCGCATGGCCTGCTCGGCGCCGCGCCGTCCGACGTGGTCAGTCGACAGGTCGCCGCCCGCTCGCACCCCGATCTGATGGTGCTGGAGCGCGCCACCGACGACGGCAAGGCCCGCAAGTCCATCCCGGTCGACGAGGCGCGACGTCTGCCAGAGTTCTTTGCCAATTCGCCGGCGGTCTCGCCCTATCGCGTGGCGATCATCGACGCTGCCGACGATCTGAACGTCAACGCCGCCAACGCCGTGCTCAAGACACTGGAGGAGCCGCCGTCGCGGGGCGTCATCCTGCTGGTCAGCCACGCGCCGGGAAAGCTGCTGCCCACCATTCGCTCACGCTGCCGCCGGCTGGTCGTGCCCGCCCCGGGCGTCGAGGCCGCCACCAGCATGGTGGAGCAACGGGCGGGGCTGGATCACCGCGACGCCGAACGTCTGGCCCGGATGGCGCATGGCGCGCCGGGCAGGGCGTTGCAGTTGGCTTCTTCCGGCGCCCTGGCCATGGACGACGCCGCCAGCGAAATCCTGCGTGGTTTGCCTGCTATCGACGAAGCAGCCCTGTTGGCCATGGCCGACACCTTTCGCGGCGGCGAAGGCGCGGCCCGTTTCGAGCTGTTGTTCGAGCGCCTAGCCGATCAGGTTCACGCCATGACCACGCGCCTCGCGACAACGGGCTCATCGCCCGCCCTGGATCGCTGGGCTTCGGTCTGGGGTCGCCTGTCGCGTTGGCCGGGAGAGGCTGAAGCAATCAATCTGGATCGCGCCGATGTCTTCTGGAGCGCCATCTCGGACTTGCGTGCGGCGGCCAGGACGGCGATGTGAGCCGTATGCTCATCGACAGCCACGTCAATCTCCACGCTCACCAGTACGACGAAGACCGCGATGCGGTGATCGCCCGCGCCCGCGACGCCGGCATCGGCCTGATGGTCACCATCTGCGACAAGGTCTCATCTTTCGAGGCGGTCCACGCCATCGCGATGGCCGAGCCCGACATCTGGTGCACGGTCGGCACCCACCCCCATGAAGCCAGGGAAAATCCCGATCTAACGGTCGAGACCCTTGTGTCGCTGGCCGGTCGGCCGCGCGTCATCGGGATCGGCGAATGCGGCCTGGACTTTCATTACGATTTCTCGCCCCGGGATGTGCAGGCTCGAGTGTTCCGAGCCCATACCGCCGCCGCTCGCCAAACGGGTTTGCCGCTGGTTGTCCACACCCGCGAAGCCGACGAGGTGATGGCCCAGATCCTGGAAGAGGAGCATGCGCAAGGCGCGTTCAAGCTCCTGATGCACTGCTATACCAGCGGCCCGGAACTGGCGGCTCGCGCGGCCGCCCTGGGAGCCTGGTTCTCGGTCTCGGGTATCGCCACCTTCAAGGCGGCCGAGGCGGTCAGGGCGATCATTCGCGACATGCCGGCCGAGAAGATCATCGTCGAGACCGATTGCCCTTATCTGGCGCCCGTACCGATGCGAGGGCGTCGCAACGAACCGGCTTATCTTCCTCACATTGTTGATAAACTTGGCGATATTCGAGGCTGGACACGCGCCGAGACCGAAGCGCGCACCGAAGACGCGTTCTTCGCATTGTTCGACAGGATTCCGCGCCCGTGACCGGTTCGCTGGAATTTACGATCCTGGGTTCGGGCTCCTCTGGCGGCGTGCCGCGCGCCGACGGCGACTGGGGCGACTGCGATCCGGCCGAGCCTCGCAATCTGCGCACACGGTGCTCGCTACTGGTGCGTCGAAAGGGGGAGGGTGGCCCTCTTTCTGAAACGACGGTCGTGGTCGACACCTCGCCGGATTTTCGACTTCAGGCCGTCGCCGCTGGAGCCAGACGGATCGACGCCGCGCTCTTCACCCACGACCATGCCGATCAGGCCCATGGAATCGACGATCTAAGGCCGTTCTTCCTCAATCATCGCCGCAAGATCCCGACCTATATGGATGACGCGACGCGCGCCGGACTGACTCGTCGCTTCGACTATGTCTTTGAGACGCGCGGCGGTTATCCGGCCATATGCGAGCCGAAACCGTTGCCGCCCCACGGCGAGGCCTGGAGCCTGGACGGGCCAAGCGGTCATATCCCTGTCCTGAGCTTCGATCTGGATCACGGCAATATCCGATCTGTCGGCTTTCGGTTCGGCGGCGTAGCCTACACGCCCGATGTTGCGGCTATCCCGGAAGAAAGCTGGCCGGCGCTCGCAAACCTTGATGTCTGGATCGTCGACGCCCTGCGTTGGACCCCGCACCCGACCCACGCCCATGTGGACCTCGCTCTCGAATGGATCGCTCGCGCCAAGCCGCGCCGCGCGATTCTCACGAACCTCCATATCGATCTGGATTTCAACAGGTTGGCCGCGAAACTTCCGCTAGGCGTCGAGCCAGCGTTCGATGGAATGCGGATGATCCTCTGAGGAAGCCACACTTTGCAGGTGTCACGGGCCAAAATAGTTGTCCTGAAAACGTCAGTTAATGTCCTTCGTTTTGACCGCCGGGATTATTACGCGGCTACCAGCGCGCTCGAGATCTCACAAAAGACGCTGCAGCGCGATATTAAACGTGCGTCGAAGCAAACGACGTTTGACGAGCGGCTAAATGGCCATCAAATCTGACGGTTTTTGGGACAGCAACCAACGGGGTCATCAAATGTGGCCCGTGACAACAAGGCTGCGCGCGCATCTTGGTTATCGAATATTTTCCGATAATATACCTTAGACGCAATATGAGTGTAGCCGCCGGATAGTAATGTCACCCCCGTGCCAGTTAGAGATGTCACTCTCCCTCGATAACGCGGGAGGTCCTCCGGATGACGTTGTATTTCATGAGCGACAGAGAGCTGACGCGCCTTGAGGTTCTTCGCGATCTGACCAGTGGCAGGCTTACCGTTGCGGCAGCCAGCGAGCTCCTGGGACTGGAACGCCGACAAGTCCTGCGCCTCTCCAAGGCTTACCAGCAGCGAGGTGCGACGGCGCTGATCTCCAAGAAGCGTGGACGAACTAGCAATCGCGCGGCGCCGGCGGAGCTGAAGGCGCAGGCCCTAGATCTGGTTCGACAGAAGTATGCTGACTTCGGACCCACGTTGGCCGCCGAGAAGCTTAGAGAGGTTCACAGCATTTATGTTGGCCGTGAGACCCTCCGAACCTGGATGCTGGAAGCAGGCGTCTGGTCCGATCGTCAGAAGCGCCGGGGCAGAGTCTACCAGCCGCGCTATCGGCGAGAATGCGTCGGCGAGCTCATCCAGGTCGATGGGTCCGATCACTTCTGGTTCGAGGACCGCGCTGACAGCTGCACGCTGCTGGTCTTCATCGACGACGCCACCAGCCGGCTGATGCACCTGCAGTTCGTCCAGTCAGAGTCGACCTTCGCCTACTTCAACGCCACCCAGCGCTACCTGGAGGCCCACGGCAAGCCGATCGCGTTCTATACCGACAAGCATGCGGTCTTTCGGGTGAACAAGCCCGGCGGCCTCCATGGTGACGGCATGACCCAGTTCGGCCGCGCTCTCAAAGCCCTGAGCATCGAGATCATCTGCGCCAACTCCAGCCAGGCCAAGGGCCGGGTCGAGCGGGCCAACAAGACGCTGCAGGACCGGCTGGTGAAGGAGCTGCGGCTCGCCGGCGTCAGCTCGATGGACGACGGCAACGCCTTCCTGCCGAGCTTCATGGCCGACTACAACACGCGCTTCGCCAAGGCGCCATTCAACGACAAGGACCTGCACCGGCCCATGGCGCCGCGGGACCGATTGGATGAAGCCTTTACCTGGCGCGCTGAGCGGACCCTGTCGCAGTCGTTGACGCTTCAGTACGACAACATCCTTTTCATGATCGAGCCGTCCGAGTTCGCGCAAGGAGCGATCGGCCGGCGCGTCGAGGTCGTCGACTTTCCCGATGGCCGTCTGGAGATCCGCTACAAAGGCCGCAGCATGCCCTACCGGACCTTCGACAAGCTTCGTCGCGTCACCGAGACGGCGGTGATCGAGAACAAGCGGTTAGGTGGCCTTCTCACCCTCATCCGACAGAGCCAAGACGCCGGGCCACCCGGGGCACGCACCAGTAGAGGCCCCAAGCGCCGCGATCAGACCAACCATATGTTCGGGGTCGGCTGAGCCCCTACCCTCAACGTCCGGTTTCCGGCGACGGCCCGATTTCTGCACCCGACCCAAGTCGGACCTTGGCGGGCGCTGAGCAACAACGCTTAGACCCAGTAAATGCCCCGGCGCCAAGAGAATGATCTAGCCACCCTGACCTCGAAGCTCAACAGCATGTTCAGCAATCCAAGCTAAGAACAAATATTCGACCCGAGGGACCAGCGATGGCTACACTGCTTCCGCGGCGATCGTAGAGCGGAAGGCTGCTTCCATGGCCCCGACGCATTGTTGCGAGGTCCAGTGGAAACTTGCAGACCGCGCGAGGAGTGGCCACGTAGGCGGCAGCCTCACTCACTAGCGCCACCTCCCCGGGACGAAACGGAATAGCCTCGCTGATGTCCGCTCCAGCCCATTCCGAGCCAGCAATTTGAGCTAGACGACGCTCGCCACGCGAAGGAAGGATCTGCAGCTCGCTAAGCGGGCTGGTCCCAGGTTGTTCGTCGTAGCTTCCGACGAACGCGGTCGCGACCCCATCGGGAGACGTACCAGCAACCTTTGCGGTCGCGTTCGAATCCATCACGCGGCGCTCTGGCTCCAAGATAAGCTGGCCAGTTGCGTCCAGAGAAATTTGTTGGCTCAGCCAACTTCCGCCCGAACGGCTGAGAGGGGGATCGCGCCCCCACCGTACGACACGTGCGGCGCCATTTTCACCGAGGAGCGAACACTTAGCACCTCGATACTTCAGCGGCGCGCCAGTTAGCCGAGTCAACTTTCCTTGTGGGCTTATCAAGAAAAGGCGCTGCTCAGTGCTGGGTGGTTCTCGCCCAAACACGGCAAGATAGTCGTTACCGACTGTAATGCTTGGGCACCCATCCTCGGCGATCAAACCTTGAAAGCGGGCAATCTGCTCCAAGGCGCGCGAGCGGGGCGTGTAACGGAACAGCAAGGTCTCGTTGGAAGTGACCCGTGTCAGGAGGATCGTTAGGGCCCCTGTTGCGTCGAAGTCGGACGCAACAACCATGCCCGTAGGAAGCTGGATCGCCCTTGCCCCCCCATTGCTCCAGACGATAATCGGATGGCGCCCGCAAAGGACGCCTGCTGCAACTTGGTCGCCGGAGTCATCGACGACAAGCCACCTGAAAGCCTTGCATCGCGAGGTCCTCAGCACATGTTTGGGCTTCAAAATGCGAGGTTCGGCAATTGGCGACCAGGTCCCATCCGCGCCTCGCTCGAAGAGCCCGCTAGATACCTCTATTTGATCGACTGCTTGGCCAAGCTCCGCCCGCGTCGCGATAAGCCGACCGTTTTCTGCAAAAAGCGCCCTGGCGAAGCTGGGCGCGCTTTGCCTAAGTTCTTTGGCGGCGGCGGCTGGTAACTTAGCAAGGACATTCGTTTGATGAAGACGGTACCGATCCCGACCGGCAGCCTCGACATCCTTACCCAGCGGCTGTCCGCAAGACGCAATTGTGAGCGCGCCCGCAAACCCGACCGCGAGGAACCGGATCCAGCACAAGACAGCGCCAATTTTGAACGTTAGCGAAAACACTGAACCGGGCACTACGCTTCGCCAAACTTGACTATTTGCTCAAACATTGCGTCGCATCCATTTTTGATACGAACGAGCTTTAATGCGGGCTCGACAGAAGAATAGTGAAATTGAAGCTCTACTACATTTGTCGTTTGAGAGGGCAATGTCCGGAACCCACCCCTTCTGAGAAGTTTGGAACGTCCGCTCGCGGCGAGCAAACCCGTCAGAGCCTCGCCCGCCTGCGGCGCGCTCGGTGAGATTAAAGAAGGCGAACACCCCTGCCCTTGCCACGGTCGCCGGCCGGGCTCTGCGCGGTGTGATAGCTCCGCGCCCGCCCGCCGCCCGACCCCAAACACAGCGCCAGGTGACATTTCTAACTGGCAGACTCCGCGACTTCTCTAAGCGGTGTAGACACTGAGTGTAGCCGGGCGGATTCTATTTTGAAGTGCGATGTCGAAGACTCCAAACTCTGAGATTCTCACGCTTTTGACGAGATTGCCCGCTTGAACCCGCTATCAGGCCGATTTCTGACTCCAATGATGAGAATGGCGCTGCGGAACGTGGCCAGCAGAAAGAGCCTCGTCGCGTCGTGAGCGAAGTACGCCTTGGCCTAGCCGCGGCCGCCGTAACGTAGCTCATCTAGGTAGTCCAAAATCGCCTGGCCCCATCCCTGCGCAATGATCTGCTGAGCCGTTTTTTCTCCGAACGCGGGGATTGAATGCGTCTGTAGCCAAGTGCGAGCGTGTTCTTTCGATCCGAGGATATCGCCCGACCTATCGGCAATCTGTTGGACGGTCGAAGCGAGTTCAGGTCCAGACAGCGCTCTTCCCGGCGTCAGAAGCAACTCAGTGTCACAGGCTTGGCCTAGATATGTGTTCATGCACCTACTCACTGCGCGCAATCAGCGAACATTACTATCAAGCCCCGCGTCTCGCGCCTGAGTTTCCAAATCCGTGGTCGAGGATTTCGGCTATTCGATGCGGATGCGCTCGATCGCATCCTGAGTGATGCCGTCGCGCCGGCGATCATAGAGCTTCGTGGTGCGCGGGCTGGAATGGTTCGCCATCTCCTGCGGTGCGCGGTCGGGACTTGTCGCCCTTGGGTCGTCCTCGCGTCGGCGTTGATCGCGACCTGGCGGGCGAGACTTCGGGCCGGACGTCGCTGCGGTGATCGCGCAGCTTTTTCCAGAAGCCCTTGTCGGACATCAGCGCCATAGGGTCGCTGGAGAGGCGCGCTTCGACCACAAGCCCGGTGATACAATCGACCTCGACCGCCAACCAAGGACGCGGAGCAAGACCGGCCGGCATCGCGCCGGACAGGTCGATCCGCTTGAATGAGTAGAGACGGGATTTTCGGGAATTCTTGCGAGGCATGGCGAGGTCTCCGTGTGTGATGCACGGATAGGGCCAGCCCATGGAAACTACTAAAATAGGACGAATGCAGTGGAGTCCAGCCGATGGAGCCCCCAGCCCCTAGGGTGTCCAGCTTGCAGGATCGTTTTTTGAGACCACTGTTACGCGAGAGCCACAATCGCGACCGCCGTTGCCTTGATCAGGCGACACCGTCACCTGGCTAGGGTGTTTGCCTGCGCGGCGCCGCGCAGATCGAGAAGATGAAAGGCTGGTGTCTTGGCGAGCGTCTTGTCCTCAACCACGGTGCTCTTTGTACCCGAGATCTTTGATAGCCAACTGGTTGACCCTGACAAAGCCAAACCTGTTTGGCCCGACGCTCTGCTGCGCAATCAGGGCGATCGTGGGAGCATTCACAAGCAGCTGGGCGCGATCCTGGGAGCCAAGAAGCTTCGTCCAGGCAAGATCATCGAGCATTTTGGCGTTCGACAAACCTGGGCGCGGCTGAAATCAACGGCCCTGGCCGTCGGGTTTAAGACGCATCAGTTGGTTCCCCTGCCCTACGATTGGCGGCGCGCGCCGATGGACGCGGTTCTCGATCTGAAAGCCTTTGCGCCGCCCGGCGACGGGCCGATCGTTGTCATCGGCCACGGTTATGGCGGTCTGGTGGCCAAAGCGCTGTTGCAAGCCAAGCCGAGTTGGATCGAGCGCGTGGTGCTCGTCGCCAACTTGGGCGTTCCTCATCACGGTAGCGATCTGGAGTGGATATTCGCACTGGCCCGGCCGATGGGCTGGATTTCCAACGAGACCTGGAAGGCGATGTGCGACCCACATTGCTCGGTTCCGACCAAAAGCATCGCGGCGATGACACGGCCTTGGGCCTATGGCGTGCCGCTTCACCTCGCAGGCGTGAAGGAGCTGGACGTTTTCTCGGTCTCCTACCCCACCCTGATCCGCCATCCAGACGGGCTCCACAATGAACTGATGGTCTGGGCCGGCGACGGCTTCATTCCAGATTTGTGCATGGTGCGCGATGAAGTCCCGCGCCTTGAGACTGACCGTTTCCACGCCGACATGCCCCAGTGTCCTAAGTTCTGGCGCCACCTGGCTAGGATTCTCGGTGCGCGGCTCCCCAAGTGGATCGATCCCTGGGTGTCGGCCAGTATCCACCTGCAGCGCACCCATATGCCTGCGGGCATCTATCTGGCCGGGCTGAGATTCCGTGGCGAAGATCACGCGATCGGATGGATTGAAGCTCAGGAGATGACCTGTGCGGGCGGCCGCTTCGCGCCGTCCGAGGAGGCCGAGCGCGGCAACTGGCTATCTTTGGACGTCACCTTTGATCAGACGCGCCGTCCCGGTCACTACGCACTCTTTGACGTTGATGAACTTCGCAAATTTGTGGTGCTGCGCCTCTACGGGCGATCAAGCTGGGCTGATGGCCAGGGCGTGCCCGACTTGCTCGACGAGCGCCTGATCTTCTTGTCGAAGCCGGCGGAGGAGCCGCGCGCGGATGACCTGCCACGCTTTCACCAGTTCCTTGGATCAGCGGGACACTGGCGCGGACAGCGCCCGCGAAAACCCCGCAAATGGCCGGCCGATCTGTAATCTCGGCGCGGCGGCGCCCTCAACGAGGCGCGCAAAACGTCGTCAGATTGTCTTAGAGTCTGACTCATAATGTTTCTGATTGTGATCAGAGGGTTGCGAGCCTTCGGATCATGAGCTGGACAGAGGCCATGAAGAGCCATGCCGTTGAGCTGTCGAGGGTCTCCTCGAAGTCCTTGGCCAGGCGGCGGTTTCGGCCGAGCCAGGCGAAGGTGCGCTCCACGACCCACCGGCGGGGCAGCAGCACGAAGCCCTTGGCGGTGTCGGATCGTTCGATGATCTCGATCTTCCAGTCGCCCCGCCCCGCCCCGCCATGGCTTGTCGCAGCTTGTCGCCGGCATAGCCGCCGTCGGCGAAGACGTGGCGCAGCCAGGGGAAGCTGGATCGGATCGCGGTCAGGACGTCGGGCGCGCCGTCGCGATCCTGGATATCGGCTGTATGGGCCCGGGCTGTGACCAGCAAACCGCCAGTGTGTTGGTGAGGATGTGGCGCTTGCGGCCTTTGATCTTCTTGCCCGCGTCATACCCAAAAGGCCCGCCGCTTTCGGTGGTTTTGACGCTCTGGCTGTCGATCACTCCGGCGCTGGGCGAGGCCTCGCGCCCCGCCGCCTCACGGCAGGCCATCAGCAACAGATGATTGATGGTCTGCCAGAGCCCCTTGTCGCGCCAGGCGTAGAAATAGCGCTGAACCGTCGTCACCGGCGGAAAGTCTCCCGGCAGCATCCGCCACGGCAGGCCGCTGCGTAAAACATACAGCAGGGCGTTGGTGATCGTCCGCAACGACCACTTCGCCGGCCGCCCAAGCCGAGACCGGCCCGGGACCAGCGGTTCCAGAACCGCCCACTCCCAATCCGTCAGATCGCTTGAATACCGCAGGCCCTTTCGGGCATGCTTGCGTCGGGTGGTTTCGGTCCACATGTCAAATTCCGTTGTTGGTTCGCATCTCCAACAGAATCACAAGTGCCTGAAATCACCCAACTTCATTTCGGGTCAGCCTCTTAGATACCAGCCAATCCGGAGGCTGCTTAGTGCGAGGTTGCGCCACGAGCGGACATTGCGATAGCTCCAAGAAGCGGACCTTCAGTCGCCCGTGTGCGAAGGTCCGGATGCCGCCCTCGAGGTTCCTTCCGTTCCCGACCCCTATCAGCCCGTCGTTGTGTCCGCTTTCAAAGCGTCCGGAACGCCAGCGAGGCGCTCGGCTGGCGCCGGGTGAGGACATCGACCCTCATCCAGAACCTGGACGTCAGCCTATGTCGCCCGGGATGAGGCGATGTTCGCGCAGCCGCTCGAACAAGGCGATGAAAGCGTCCTCTGTCGGCTGGTAGGCGGCGAAGCCCAGCCGCCGGCTGCGCGTCATGTCCGCGATCACTTCCACAGGGCGGCCCAAGTCCGCGTCGGTGTGCCAGGGCGACGCCAGTCGTGTGATGTCGCGCTCGATCAAGCCGTGGCGATCTGCCAGGCTGGCCCACCGCTTCGCGTCGCCGGCCATCTGCTGCTCCAGCGGGATGATTTGGCCGTCGAACGGCGCAGGCTCCAGACCGAACCAGTCGGCGATGCGCCCCCACATCCAGTTCCAGCGGAAGACGTCGCCATTGACGACGTTGAAGGCCTGGTTGGCTGCGGCTGGCGTCGTTGAGGCCCAAAGCAGGTGCCGGGCCAGCAAATCCGCGGCGGTCATGTCGGTAAGGCCATTCCACTGGGCGGACGAGCCGGGGAAGCGGAAGGGCCGACCCGTCTCCCGGCACAGGCTGGCATAAACTGCCAGCGTCTGGCCCATGTTCATGGCGTTGCCGACGGCGTAGCCGATCACGGTGTGCGGGCGATGGACGCTCCAGGTGAAGCCATCTCGGGCGGCCGCGGCGAAGACCTCGTCCTCCTGGGCGTAGTAGAAGTTGTCGATCTCTAGCCGGCCTTGATCCTCGCGGAAGGGCGTCTGGGGCAGGACGCCCTGGCCGTAAGACTCGAACGGACCCAGATAGTGCTTCAGTCCGGTGACCAGGGCTACGTGGCGCACCGAGCCGCCGGGCCTAAGCGCGTCCAACAGATTGCGGACCATGGCGCTGTTGACCCGGATGTTCTCGACCTCAGTGTCCTGGCGCGCCCAGGTCGTGATAAAGACGCGGCTGGGCCGGGCGTCGGCCAAGACTCCGGCCAGGGCGGCCGCGTCATGGAGATTGGCCGTGACCCGGGTGACGCCGGCCTGCACCAGCGGACTGCGCGACAAGCCCAGAACCGACCAGTCCGCCTCGACCAGCAGGCGCGCCGTGGCCTGCCCCACGATGCCTGTCGCTCCGACCACCAATGCGCTATGCGTCATGACATTGCTCCTTCGTCAGGAGGCGTATTTGGCGATGATGGCGGCCGTTCACCAGACGGCACCAAAAGGTGCCCAGCCCATGGACAGCGGAACCCCGGACGAAGCCTGGCGCGAGGACTGCGCGCCGCGCCGGGTGCTGGAGCTGTTCGCCACTAAATGGACCAGCATGGTGCTCCACACCCTGCATGCCCGGCATGGCGGTCGCTGCCGCTCAGGCGCACTGCTGCGCAGCCTACCCGGCGTGTCCAAGAAGATGATGACCCAGACGCTACGCAACATGGAGGTCAGCGGCTTGGTCGAGCGGCAGGTGCACGACACGGTTCCGCCGGGCGTAAACTATGGTCTAACCCCGCTCGGCCAGCGCTTCGTCGAACCGGTGGAGCTGCTCTACGCCTGGGGTCGCGAGAATGGCGACGCTCTTGACGCACTGAAGGCCAGGACGAACTCACGAAGGCGCTGACCAGCCTCTGCTCAATTGATCCGGGTTCGTCAGAGCGCCACGAGCAGACATTGGGATCGCTCCAGGAACCGGACCTTGGACACAGTGCGAAGTTCCGGATGCCGCCTTTGCGCTTCTTTCCGCTTCCGACCCTGAGCGGACCTTCGAATGAGGCCGCTTTGGCTGCCGCCAAACAGGTTGCCATTTCGCGCTTCAGCCGGTTGAAGGCACGGCGACGGGCGTCAATGGTCAATGCTAGGAATGGAATACGCCTCCCTTGCAACGCAAAGCTTCATCACCACCTGCTGCTTAGGGAGCTCGACCATGATCATCCTGACCCTACTTTTCGCGATGACATTCGGCCTTGTGCTGTCCGGCAGGGGCACGTGGCTTGGTGATGCGCTTTATAAGGCCTTGGTGGAGAGGCCTGCGGAAAGCCTAAATCGGGGTCCGATTGCCGTGGCTGCGTATGTGGTCGCGGCATTGATGCTTGCTGGTTTCGCGGTCGTGGCGCCCGAACTCATTCCGTTGGCGGCGGCAGTCGATTTCGCGCTTGCTGTTGAACTTGCGGCCCTTGTGTTTGTGGCCCGCGCCAGCAGTTGGACAGGTGTTGCGCGCCGATTTGTATTGAGCCAGCCGAGACAGCTCGCAAGCGGGCTGTTCCGACCCTCTTCGCGCACTCGCCAGCATCGGCCGAAGCGTAAGCGTCAGAGCTGTGCTCAAAACGACCCAGAAGCGTGGCCACTGGCTTTCGCTTGAGGGCTGATGTCCGCTTCCCACCGAGGCTGTGTAAAAACCCGTTTCGGACCTGGATGAGCCCGTTGACCGGGTCACGAAATGGCTGATCTGGCGCTTTGTCGCGCATGGCGGCCGATCGGGACGCGAAAGTTTTCTTTCGTGAGCGGCTTCTGCCCGACGTTTTCACACAGCCTCCACCCTTCACTGACCTTCGCAAGGTCCGCTCTGGGTCAGCAGGCCCAAGGTCCGGTTCCAGGCGCGGCCCTCATTTCTGCACCCGACCCGTTGCGGACTTTACCCGTCCATCGCGATGTTCGTGACGGTCAGCCCAGTGAGCGTCGCTGCATAGAGGTGCTCTGGGTCGGAACCGGAATCGAACGAAATCTCCCATTCCTCATTTGTTTGGTTGCACAGAGGGATGGAAAGGTGACTGACAGTGAACTCTTGAGCGAATGGCTTAATGGTCACGTGTCCAGACCACGGATCCGCCTGTAGATGCTTATCAATAGCCAAGCAGATCGAACCGAAATTCGCCTCGACCCAGCTAAAGAAATCGCGTTGCTTCTCAGAAGGTCCATCTGATTCAGACGACGTGTCGATGGACAATCCAATTTCCACGGCGCCATCACCCGAAACGAAGATTTTTTCGCCTTCCCAGTAAGACTGGTACCCACGAGCGGCCTTCATAAAAAGAAGCGTTCCGAAGAATGGGTCCTCACACTTGGGAGTCCTGAAGCTTTCGAAGAATTTCTTCAGCATGCTTTAATCGCCCTTGGTCGGAGGGTGAGCTTTAGCATTGGTTCGTCCGCTTTCCACCCTGAACAGACTGTCGCCCTGTCCAATTTCTGGCGCTGCGTCCAGGGTGAGTGTCCGGCGCGGCCGTAAGTTCTGCGACCCATGGCTGCCAGTTCTGCCAGTGCCGGCAATCAGTTTGGGCTGACAGAGCCGGGGGGATTAACCTGACAGGCCCGGTGGGGCGCGAAGGCAGCCAGTCCGCAGGCGGCGGCTTCAAATCCTTCCAGCGGCGCTCGCATCGGACATCAGGCGCTTCACCCCGTAGCGATGAAACGGCTTGATTAGGAAGAGGTAGCAGCGCCCGAACAGGTTGTGGGTTTTCACTACGGTGGTCACGATCACGTGGGTGCGACCGCCCTGGCGGTGACGCAGAACGGAGACCCGGAAGTCGAGGTGCTTGGCGTCGCCGCCGGCGATGATTTCGTCCTGGGCCGACTCCAGAAGCGTAAACAACGCGATTTTTTCGCCAACCCGATAATTGGACTTGATCTCGATCTGGTGGAGCTCAGCCGCTGTTGGACCGCTAAGGCCGAACACCGAGACGATGCGATTCCGTAGCCGCAACAAGAACTTAAACACTGCCGGAAGGTAGCCGAAAATGCCGAGATAGACCTGCTCCATAGTCTGGTCGGGCCGGACGAGATCCACGGTATAGGCGTCCCAGAATGTGACTGGTTCCAGATAGCTCGGCAAGCGGGTGTGGATGGGGAATCCGCAGGTGATCGCCTTCATGGGAGCCTCTCATCATGATCGCGAGCCGCCACTACCGCCAGGATAGGCTCCAGTCTCGGCGCCTGCTCCTCCCGCTCCCCGTCGCTCTGATCTGGGGTCAAGAGAGTGCCACGGACGCAGTGAAAGTCGCTGACTTGGCTCCGTCGTGGCAGCGTCGCCCAGCACTCTAGGTCAAGTTTGGTCAGCGTCCCTGCGTCCCGGCGCACGACGAGGCGCACACGGTCCGGATCTGCAGGGAAGCGGCTTGATCCGAACCGCAAAAGGGCCAACATTTCGGGCGTCGGGTGCATTTCGTGGTTCCGCCGGAGGGTGTTGTCAGCCACAAGACCTATGAGGACGTTTCGAACGATCATCTATGCCCCCGGCTCTCGCTGAGGATGGCCACCCTAGATTACATTTGTCATCCAGTGTCAACCAGATCTGCAGAGTTCAGGCTTCCACCCTTCACTGACCTTCGCAAGGTCCGCTCTGGGTCAGCAGGCCCAAGGTCCGGTTCCAGGCGCGGCCCTCATTTCTGCACCCGACCCAAGTCGGACCGTGCCATCGAGCCACCGCGCCACCGCGATCGACGCCCGTTCTCCTAGTCAGGATGGGGCGTTTTTACATCGCGTCGCGCGCGCACATGCACCAGCGCCGCGAGCGGCGCGGCGAACACGCAGCCTGCCAGTCCCGCCATCACAACGTACGTTGAGGCATCTGACGAACTGGGTTGGATCGGCGCAAACCTGTCCAACAGTGCCCAAAGCAGCACGTAGGCTAACGGTGCCAAACATCCGATTGCCAAGGCAAGGCCTACGACCAAGCGCCCAGGCTGGCGCATCACCATGATCGACAATGCCTCTCCGGCCAGGGTCACCACCCAGCCGCCCCAAAAGACGTAGACAAGGAAGCTAACCAGGCCGGCATCGGTGTAGAGCATGCCGCTACTGTTCACGCCGCTTTTCCCCGCCTTGGCCAACCCGTCCTTGTAGCGCGTCGCAGGCATCGTCCGCTCACCACCCTTGTCGGCAGTTGGCTAGGTCTTCTTCCGGGGCACCGATCATGGCTTGTCGATCCACCCATCTGGGCCGATCTCGTCCAAGGAATGATCCGGGATTTTGAAGGCCTCGGTAAGAAGAGCGCCCCGTAGAGCCCCTGGCGCACCGACGGTCCAAGAGACCTGCATCCCGCCCCATCGCTGCTTGCCGGCTGTCACGTCGTAGAGTGTTGTTGGTCCATCTGGACGGGAGTCGTATCGCCCGTTCTTCAGCCGGACCATGCCATCCACATAGCGCGGCGCGCTCCATAGGCATGGATCGGTCAATAGCGTGTCGAGCCGCGATGCGGTGTTGGTGGAAACGCTTACCGGCACCCACGCACTCCAACTTATCACCGGGCCGGCCAAACTTGAGGATCGCGCGTAGACTTCCCAGCCATGAGAGGATCGCCTGACGGCGACCTCTCTCCGAGCGGGATGCGAGATCATTCCATCGCTGGTCTCAAGCCGGATCGCCGTGTCGGTCTTGCGCGTGCGCCAAGCGATGTCAGGTCGCCGCTGCGACCATCGCGTCCACAGCGCATCGAAGGTGTCGTTGGCCGGATCGTCGTTCAGGTGTGTCGGCAGAGCAGCGTGATCGACATGAGCAAACGCGGGGCAACTAGCCTCACGAACCTCCTCGCGAGGCGTGCAGCCAAAAAGCGCGAGGGCGATCACGGCGATCGCGGCTGAGCCGACCACCGGGAAGGTGTTTCCAGCAGTGATCGAGGAGCGGTCCATGCGGCGATGTTACCGCTTCGCGCCGAAAGGCCAAGGTCCGCAAACCACCCCAAACAGACGATCAGCATGTCCGTTGTCGGCGCGGGCGGCGGACATTGCCGGTAGCGGTGCATCCCCATCATTTCAGGGTGTGTGTTACCCGAGACCGACAATTGATATCGGCAGCGAGGTCCGACTTCGGCCGTGTTGCGCCACAAGCAGAACTTGGGGTCGCTCCAGACTCCGGACCTTCGGTGCCGGCGACGACGGCCACGAACGACCCACGGCGGACTGGGAAGGTCTGCTTGCCGGCAATGTTGCAGCTGACGAGCGAGCCGCAGGAATGAGTCAGGGTCTACGCCGCACCAGCCATCTAAAGTGGCGAGCATGACTCCTGTCCTCCCAGCCACCCGATCGCCGCTGAAATTCTTTGTCCTCCTCTTCGCCCTGGCAATCCCCATCGGGTGGGCGGGTCGATCCCTCGGCGTCGTGGGGGTTATGAAAATACCGGTCGCGGACCTCGGCCTTGCCTTCGTCCCGATGATCGCCGCGCTCATTCTCGTGGCAACCGAGAAGGGGTGGCGAGGAGCGGGCAAACTGCTCAAGCAGACCTCTGAACTGAAGGGCCTTTGTGACCTAAGGTGGCTATTTGCCACCTTAGGTCTGCCGCCGCTCATCTATCTGCTGACGTGGGTCCTTGTTCAGGTATCCGGCGTCGAAGGCGTCGCTGAGGTCAAATTAGCTAATAGCGTGCCGTTGTTGGCGGTATTCTTCCTCTTGGCCATTGGCGAGGAAGTCGGCTGGACCGGCTATGCAACTGAGCCACTCCAATCGCGCTGTGGCGCGCTGGGTGCTGCACTGATCTTGGCGATACCGTGGTGGTTGGCCCATCTGCCCTCAATGGCTGCTGTCGGTGCAACTACGACCGATATGGCTTGGTGGGCACTGGGCGCAGCGGGCGTGCGGGTGTTGATAGTATGGCTGTTCAACAATACGGCGAAGAGCATTTTGGCTGCCGTACTTTTTCACGCTCTGCTGAACGCCGGAAGGTCCGCCACCTTTCCTGCGGCTGGATCGCACTATGCCCCGCACTACCAGATCGCCAGCTACCTCATCATAGGCGCTCTGGCTGTCGCAGTGGTGCTCGTCTGGGGGCCAACGTCACTCCGGCGATCGGTCAAGCTTCGCGATTAGGTTTGGAAGCCGCCAGCATTCCAATCGAGGGTTCACTGGAGCGAGGTTGCATTTCCCCCATCTCGCCCCACACATCGGGTGGACTTCCACTCGCTTTGCAAACGGAGGCAGTTCGATGAGGATCTTGCTAGGGTGTCCGCCGTCAGCGCCTTTGAGACAGATTGAGGGTTCCGTTTAGAGGAGGGTTTTGGTCTCATCGTAGTGACGAAGGAACGAAGATGAGACCAAAACCCTTGGCCGCGAAAGCGACGC